>JABEVH010000102.1 GCA_013043915.1 Pseudomonadales bacterium | reverse complement strand
TTTTTGGTGTTTATTCTGCTGATCCCATGAAGGATGCTAGTGCGCAACGTTATGATAGTCTTAGCTTTGATCAGGTACTCGAGGCCAAGCTGGGTGTCATGGATCTCACGGCTATCTGCCTGTGTCGTGACCACAATATGCCCTTGATTGTATTTGATATGAACAAGCCAGGCGCTTTGCTTAACATTATGTTGGGTGAGCATGAAGGGACCCTGATTCGCAACGCTCGGAACTGATCGAGTGTGGCTTTGGATAAAGTTAAGGAGACTGCTTTGATTAACGATATCAAGCGTGATTGTGAACAGCGCATGCAAAAGAGTGTGGAGGCGCTGGAGAATGCATTTGTCAAGGTGCGCACAGGTCGAGCCAGTCCGGCGATGCTCAAGGATGTGATGGTTCCCTACTATGGAACAGATACGCCTTTGCATCAGGTAGCCAACATTGCGGTCGAGGATGCCAGGACGCTGCTGGTGCAGCCGTATGAGCGCAACATGGTGCAAACTATCGATAAGGCGCTGCGGATGTCAGACCTTGGGCTTAATCCAATTTCTGCCGAGGTGATTCGGGTGCCGTTGCCGGCCTTGACCGAAGAAACGCGGAAGGATATGCAAAAGATGGCGCGCCATGAATCTGAAGGAGCGCGCGTTGCTGTGCGTAACATAAGGCGAGATGCTGTGGCTGACATCAAGGAGTTGCAAAAAGCAAAGGAAATCTCCGAAGACGAGGAGCATAAGGCGACTGACGATATTCAAAAGCTCACGGATCGTTTCATCGCCGAGATCGACAAGCATCTGGCGGCCAAGGAAGCCGAATTGATGCGGGTATAATGACGGTGATGACCTTAGCTCCTGATTCCGAAGCTCAGTCGCCCCTGCAGCCTAAGCATATTGCCATGATTATGGACGGCAATAACCGATGGGCAAAAGCGAGGGATTTGCCTGGCATACATGGGCATGAAGCGGGCGAGCAAGCGGTGCGTGTCATCGTTGAAGCCGTTATGGCGGTCAAGATAGAAGTACTTACCCTGTTTGCCTTCAGCTCTGAGAATTGGCGGCGCCCTCAGGAAGAGGTGCATGCTCTGATGCGGCTTTTTCTAAAAGCATTGCAACAACGCTTGCCTGATTTGCAGGCTCAGGGAGTCAGGCTGCGTTTTATCGGAGATATGTCGGCCTTTGAACCGACTTTGCGTTCAAGTATGCAAACTTCCATGCAGTCTACCCAAGGCAATACACGTCTGACACTCAATATTGCTGTCAATTATGGAGGGCAGTGGGATTTGGCTGCCGCTGCTCTCGATCTGGTTCATGCTGTTGCTCGCGGCGAGATTAGACCCTGCGACGTGACGCCTGAACATTTTGCACAGCGTTTGTGTATGGCTGACTTGCCTCCTGTGGATCTGCTTATTCGTACGGGAGGTGAGCATCGTTTGTCAAACTTTGTACTTTGGCAAGCTGCGTATGCTGAGCTTTATTTTACCGATTGCCTGTGGCCTGATTTTGATCAGCAGGCATTAGCGACTGCGTTAGAAGACTATGCTTCACGTGAACGTCGCTTTGGCAGAACTTCTGAGCAGATCAAGGCGATGCACCGTGCTTAAGCAACGAGTCCTGACTGCTCTGGTTCTTGTTCCCTTGGTGATCTGGAGTATTTTTGGTGGTCATGCGCTGGCGTTTGTCCTATTGTCCGGAGCTATTGTTACGGTAGGTGCTTGGGAGTGGGCAAGGCTAATGGAATGGTCGCAGGTCATGCAAGTCGGGTATGCCTTGTTTTTGCTGGCAAGTATGATGCCTCTCGCTACTCCTGCATGTTTTCATGGGCATCAATATCTATTCTTTTTAGCCGTCCCTGGTTGGTTGTGGGCGTTACGTCAGGTGATCAATTACCCGGAGCCAGGGGTATGGCAGCATCCTTGGGTTTTGCCTGTTCTGGGATGGGGCCTGTTAGTTCCCTCGTGGTTAGCCCTTATTGATCTCAATGCGATGTCACCGTGGTGGTTGATGTATCTGCTTTTGCTGGTATGGGGAGCCGATACGGGAGCATATTTTGCAGGTAGAGCATGGGGGCACCGTAAACTAGCTCCTGATGTCAGCCCGGGAAAGACCGTTGAAGGTTTGTTGGGTGGCTTATCACTGACCTTGGTGGTGATGATGGCTGTGGGGTGGTTCAGGCATCTGCAGGGTGAACGGCTTCTGGCTTTTATAGGTATTTCGTTGTTGACGGTACTGGCCTCCGTCCTGGGTGACTTACTGGAAAGCATGTTCAAGCGATATCGGGGTATAAAAGATTCAGGGGGCATCTTTCCGGGACATGGGGGTGCTCTTGATCGTATAGATAGCCTGACAGCAGCTGCTCCCATTTTTATGGCAGGCTGGTTGCTGGCAGGAGGCTTCTGATGCAGAACGTAACCATCTTAGGCGCGACAGGCTCCATTGGTCTTAGCACACTGGATGTACTTAACAGGCATACAGAACATTACTGTGTTTATGCGTTGACCGCTCATAGTCGTATGGTCGAGCTGGCGCAGCTGTGTCATCGATATAAGCCACAGCGTGTCGTTGTTGCCCATGCTGGGCAGATTGCTGAACTGACCAAACTTGGGGTTCTTGCCGATATCCTTGTAGGGGAAGCCGGGCTGGTTGAAGTGTCGGTTGATCCTGAAGTACAGGTGGTGATGGCTGCTATCGTAGGTGCAGCGGGCCTGATGCCCACCTTGGCTGCTGTTCAGGCCGGCAAGCGAGTGCTCCTCGCCAACAAGGAAGCTCTTGTGATGACCGGGGAGCTGTTTATGCATGCAGCCCGGGAACATAAAGCGATTCTGCTGCCTGTTGATAGCGAACACAATGCCATCTTTCAATGCATGGACCGCCCGGGTGTTTCGGTGCATGAGCAGGGAATAAATTGTTTGATTCTGACGGCATCGGGTGGTCCGTTCAGAGATATGACTTGGGAAGACATGGAAAGGGCTACCCCGGCGATGGCCATCAAACATCCGCGCTGGTCGATGGGGCCAAAAATTTCTGTGGACTCAGCAACCTTGATGAACAAGGGGCTGGAGCTGATTGAGGCTTGCTGGTTATTTGCTGTCAGGCCAGATCAGGTACAGATCGTCATTCATCCGGAAAGCATTATTCATTCCATGGTGCAGTACCGCGATGGCTCGACCTTGGCGCAGCTGGGTCGGCCTGATATGCGTACCCCGATTGCCCAAGCACTCGCCTGGCCAGAACGGATACAGGCAGGTGTAGAGCCTCTGGATATTTTAGCTTGTGGTGGTATGCATTTCCAGACGCCTGATGAAACCAGGTTCCCTTGTTTGCGTCTGGCTAGACAAGCCATGGCGGCAGGAGGCACGGCTCCAGCTATCGTCAACGCGGCCAATGAAGTGGCCGTGGCTGCCTTTTTACAAAATGACACCTCGTTTACATCGATCCCAGCTATCATTGCCGGCACGCTAGATAGGATAGCTGTTCAACCAGCGCATCAGTTACAGGTTGTGCTTGATGCAGACCGTCAGGCGCGAGCGATTGCTCGTGAACTTGTGCCAAGATTTGAGGTAGAAACCTAATGCATTTGTCACCCCTGTGGGCTGCGCTTTTGGTACTAGGACCGCTGGTATTGCTTCATGAGCTAGGTCATTACTGTGTGGCCCGCTGGGTTGGGGTGCGCGTTTTGGCATTTTCCATCGGTTTGGGGCCAGTGTTGTTGAAATGGCGTAGCCGTTCGGGGACAGAGTGGCGGTTGTCACTCATCCCATTAGGTGGCTATGTCAAAATGCTTGATGAAGCAGAAGGTGATGTAGCCTCCGAGGATATGTCGAAAGCCTTTAATCGGCGTCCTCTGTTGGCTCGAACCGCCGTATCGATAGCAGGACCCTTGGTCAATATCTTGCTGGCTTGGGTGATCTATAGCATCCTTAGTATGCAGGGCGGGTATCAGCTTAAAACGTTGATAGGTCGCATTGAGCCAAACTCTCCAGCCGCGATGGCGGGTATGCATCCTGATGAGCTAGTGATCTCCATTGATGGCCATATGGTTAAAAGCTGGGATGGTATCAACCTGAGGATGGCTAGGCGTGTTGGTGATAGTGGAGACGTGCTGGTTGATACGCAATACTTGGGACAAGTAAGAAGTTACCATTTGCCGATAAAACATTTTCTGGCCCAGGGTGACGATGCCATCAAAGCCTTGGGCTGGGTTCCTCCTGAACCTCCTATAGTTCCGGTTATCGGCTCGCTTGAGCCTCTGGGGCCTGCGCAACGGGCCGGGCTGAAAGTTGGAGATTTGCTGTTGAGCATGAATGGTCAAGCATTGGCTACATGGCCTGCCTGGGTAGATGCCATTGAAGCTGCTCCTGATCAGAATGTTGAGATCGCAGTGCAGCGGAAGGGGCAACCCTTGCTAGTAAGCCTGCATACCGAACTCGTTAAAGACGATATGGGGTTGTCGATCGGACGCATCGGAGCTGCGGTGCACATAGAGAAGAATTTTGTCTGGCCTCCTGCTTCGATGCTGACGTTTGTGCAGGAAGGATTTTGGGGGGGGTGGCTGGCTGGAGCTAAAAAGCTGGACTCCGTTTTAGGGGTGACCTTAGACACGGTGGGAAAGCTTTTTACTGGGCGATTGTCCCTGGAGCATCTCAGCGGTCCAATTGGTATTGCTCATGTGGCGAGCGCATCAGCAGCCTATGGCTGGGCAGCTTTATTTACACTGGGGGCAATGCTTAGCGTTAGTTTGGGTGTGCTCAACCTGCTGCCTATTCCGGTGCTGGACGGTGGGCATGTGTTGTATTTCATGATTGAGGCGGTGCGTGGACGGCCTTTGCCTGTAAAGATACAGAATTGGGGTGTAGCCTTGGGAGCGGCATTAATGATGGCGATTATGATTTTTGTCATTGCTAATGATGTTCGCCATTTTTACTGAGTGATGCAGAGCGTGGTCTGCAAAAAACGTGTTGTTAAGGAATTTCTGACTTGAATAGTGTTGGGTGGGGGCGTTTATTTGTTATCGGATGGTGGGTGCTCTGTGGCATGGCGTGGGCACAGGATTCGACTACTTTTGTAGTCAAGGATATACGCCTTGAAGGACTTGCTCGCGTCCCTACTACGGAAGTGTATGCTGCGCTTACCATTAATGCTGGTGACAGCGTAGATGCTCAACGTATTGCAGACTCCATACGAAGTCTTTTTAAGACGGGTGATTTTGAAGATGTACGGGTGAGTCGTGATGGCGACGTCCTTGTTTACCATTTTGCCGAGCGGCCCTATATCACCAAAATCAATCTCAAAGGCAATAAATCCATCGATAAGGAGAATTTGCTGAAGGGCCTCAAGCAGGCCGGACTCAGTGAAGGCTCCGTACTCGAGCGCTCCACCTTGGATCATGTCAAGCAGGAGCTGCAAAATCAGTATATTGCCCAGGGGCGTTATGCTACAGAAATTGATGTAGAAACCGCTGCGCGGACGAGAAATCGCGTTGAAATTAATATCACCATCCGAGAGGGCTCGGTTGCTAGTATTCATTCCATTAGTTTTGTCGGTAATAAAGCCTTCGACAGTCAGACCTTGCTAGATCAGATGCAGTTGAAAGTGCATCATTTTCTGTCTTTTATAAAAAGCGATGATAAATACTCGCGTGAAAAATTGCGGGGAGACCTCGATAGAATCAAGTCCTACTACTTAGATCGCGGTTATGCAGGTTTTAAATTTGCATCTACACAAGTAACCCTAACGCCTGATCATAAGCAGGTCTTTATAGAGATCAATATGCATGAGGGTTCGGTCTACAAGGTTTCCAGCGTTAAACTGGTGGGCGACTTGCCAGTACCTGAAGATCAACTGCTGCCACTGATTTTAATTCATAAAGGCCAGGTGTTTTCGCAACAGCTGTTGACTGCCAGCGATGATTTGATCGCCAAGCGTATCGGCAATGATGGTTATGTGTTTGCTGATGTTAATGGTCAGCCTACCCTCAATGATGCAGATAAAACAGCGGCTGTAACCATTTACGTTAATTCTCAGGAAAGAGTCTATGTTCGTCGAATACAGATGAAAGGTAACAATAAGACCGACGACGAGGTGATTCGTCGGGAAATGCGGCAGTTTGAGTCAGCCTTAGCTTCGAATGATCGTATGGATATTTCTAAGCAGCGTTTGGAGCGGCTGGGTTACTTCAAAACGGTTAAAATCGAAAAAGATCGTGTGCCGGGCAGTAATGACTTGGTCGATTTGACCTCCACCGTGGAAGAGCAGCCTTCAGGCTCCATTGGGGCCAGTATCGGCTATTCCCAGGCGGTAGGTTTAACGCTAAGCGCTAATGTCAGTCAGAACAATGTATTTGGGACCGGTAACACCGCCTCGTTTGGGATTACACGTAATCAGATATCGCAGTCTGCCAATATCAGTTATACCAATCCATATTTTACGGATGATGGCGTCAGCCGAGGGTTCACGATCTATAATAATAGAACTTTTGATTCCTACTTAAGTATCACGACATACTGGACCAACTCGGTGGGTGGCAATGTCAATTTTAGCTACCCAATCGATGAAACCGAAAATATCAGTTTTTCTTTAGGCCTTGATCATACACAGATCGAAATAGGAAATATGCCGGCCCTCGAAGTCGTGAACTATATTAACCAAAATGGATCACAAGCTAATACTGAAGTCAATACGATAGCCTGGAGCCGCAGTACGTTGAACCGAGGCATGTTTCCTGATCGAGGCGCTTCTCAGTCACTAAGTTTGGAAATGACGGCGCCTGTTACGCCGGTCAATTACTACAAATTAACCTACGATGGTCAGCTGTTTGTGCCCATATCAGGTGAGTGGGTGCTGCGCTTTCACACCTTGCTAGGGTATGGTGACGGGTTGTTCGGCACAGGTCATTTGCCGTTTTATAAGAACTTCTTTACCGGGGGCATAGGTTCGCTGCGTGGTTATCTTGATTACACGGTTGCGCCGCGCAGTCCGTATATGTTGCCCTATGTAGATCCTACGACAGGCCAGGCCGTAAGTGATCCTATGCCCTCAGTCGTTGGCGGTAACGCCGTCATGGATGGAACCATGGAACTGGTAGTGCCTATGCCTTTCATCAAAGAAGCAGCTACCAGCATGCGTACGACGGTATTTCTCGATGCAGGGCAGGCATTTGATACCTTTAGTTCACCTTATATAGTCGATAATCCACCATTAAGTGCGATAAGATACTCGCTCGGGATTGGTTTTTCCTGGCTAACGCCTATTGGCCCGCTAACATTCAGCGTGGCAAAACCGTTGCATTCCCAGCCTGATGATCAACACCAGATTTTTCAGTTTACCATTGGGCAGGGGTTCTAGAGGCTGTAAAGGCCAAATACAAAACGAGGAGGTGGGTCGTGGTGAAGTTGTTTAAACATGTAGTTCTGGTGATGGTGTGCTTGTCACCACTGTCGGTGCTGGCTGCAACGCCTGCAGCAGCTCCAGCAAGTGCTACTTTGAAAGTTGGTATTTTCGATCCACAGGTAGCCTTGTGGAATACGGATGCAGCGCAGAAAGCCCTGAAAGCTTTTAAGGCTGATATCAAGGTGCAGGAAGATACCATGGCCGACCTGAAGAAACAGCTGGATGCTCTCTCGCTGAAAATGAAAAACGATGGTTCAGTGATGTCGGATGCCGACAAAAAGAAGATACAGGTTAAAGGAGATGATCTCTATCGCCAGTACCAGAATCTTGCAGCAACCATACAGGAAAAGAGCAAGCGTATGCAGCAGCAGGTGATTAGTTCGTTGACGCCAAAACTTGAAAAGGCTATTGCCAAAGTACAAAAAGATACAGGATTTGATCTGGTGTTGGACGCTCATGCAGCGATTATTTTTCGTCCTGACCTCGATATTACCAAGCGTGTGATTGAGAATATCAACTCACAGGTAGCCAGCGGTAGCCCGAGTGCCGGGCAGGGCCAGTAAGGATGGAAAGGCCCAAGGCCTGGCGGTTAGGAGAGTTGGCGGTCAATCTGCAGGTCGAACTGCGGGGGGACCCTGATTATCTGGTTGAAGGTCTGCAAACCCTGCGTGCTGCTGGTCCGCGGCACATAAGTTTTCTGGCCAATCCCAGATATCAGGATGCCTTGGTCTCGACACAGGCAGGGGCCGTGCTTTTGCAGCCTGAGCAAGCAGATAATTTTAAGGGACACTGCTTGATTACCCCTGATCCTTATTTGGCTTACGCAAAGGCGAGCCGATTGTTTGAGCCCTTAAATCAGGTCGCGACTGGCGTGCATGCTTCTGCCGTGGTGCATGAATCCGTGGTTGTGCCTGCTGATGTTTCGATAGGTCCTATGGTCGTGATAGGCGAACAGGTCCACCTTGGTTCGGGATGTATTCTGGAGGCAGGGTGTGTTATCGGTGAGGGCTGTACGCTGGGGGAGGGTTGTCATGTCTTTCCTCGTGTCACGATTTACCCGGGTTGCCGTATTGGAAAACGCGTGCGTTTGCATGCAGGCTCTGTCATAGGCGCGGATGGTTTTGGTTTTGCTCCCACGCGCTCAGGCTGGGTGCGGGTAGCACAACTCGGGGCTGTCGATATCGGTGATGATTGCGATATAGGTGCTAACACAACCATCGACCGTGGTGCGCTAGGTGATACTATTCTGGAGCAGGGCGTTATTATCGATAATCAGGTACAGATTGCGCATAATGTCATCATTGGTGCGCACAGTGCCCTTGCTGCCTGCGTAGGCATCTCGGGCAGTTCACGCTTGGGAAAACGGTGTGTACTGGCGGGAGGCGTCGGGTTGGTAGGACATATTGAGTTGGCAGATGATGTTCACATTACCGGAATGTCCATGGTAACGAAGTCTATCCTTAAGGCGGGGAGCTACTCGTCGGGAACTGCCTTGGAAGCGACGCGGGACTGGAAGCGAACCGCTGTACGGCTTAAACATCTGGAGTCGATACAGGTAAGACTCGCGGCTCTTGAGGCCAAGATGTCGAGTTCAAGCAATGAATCGACTACATGAGATGTTGATCGAAGTGGATGAGAGGGGTCAGGATAAAATAATGATGGATATTGAGGCAATTCGCAGCTATCTGCCGCAACGTTACCCTTTTTTGCTGCTTGACAGGGTGCTGGAGTTAGAGCCAGGTGTACGTGCCGTTGGGTACAAGAACGTTACCATCAATGAAGAGTTTTTTAACGGTCATTTCCCGGGTAAGCCTATCATGCCTGGCGTGCTTATCCTGGAGTCCATGGCTCAGTTGGCAGGTGTTCTGGGGTTTGTCAGTACAGGACGTAAACCTTCTGATGGTGTAATTCATCTGTTTGTAGGCGCGGATGGCATGCGCTTTAAACGTCAGGTGATACCTGGCGATCGCTTGACCCTGGAGGCATCTATAGGTAATTGCAAACGCAACCTCTATAAATTCAGATGCCGCGCTACGGTCGACGGTGATCTTGCTGCCAGTGCCGAAATTTTGATTGCAGAGCAGGTGCTATGACTGGGCTTATACACCCAACGGCGCTCATCGACCCCAAAGCCAGGCTGGATAGTCAGGTGGAGGTGGGGCCATTTTCTATCATAGGTCCAGGTGTTGAGATAGCGGGCGGTACGCGAGTAGGGCCTCATGTCGTGCTTAAGGGGCCAATGCGACTTGGGCGGGATAACCAGATTTTTCAGTTTTCAACGTTGGGTGAAGATTGCCAGGACAAGAAGTATCATGGTGAGTCTACGCGGCTGGAAATTGGTGATGGCAATATTTTTCGTGAGTCTTGTACGGTGCACCGCGGTACGATCCAGGATCAGGGGATGACGCGCATTGGAGATCGCAATCTTTTTATGGTCAATACGCATATAGCTCATGACTGTCAGATAGGTTCTGATAATATTACGGCTAATAACGTCGGTATCGCCGGGCATGTACACATCGGAGATTTCGTGATCTTAGGTGGCATGGTTGGGATACATCAGTTTGTGCGTATAGGTTCCTATGCCATGGCGGGTGGTGGAGCTATTCTGTTCAAGGATGTTCCTGCTTATGTCATGGTCAGTGGCAATCCAGCCGTGCCGCGCGGGATGAACTTTGAAGGGATGCGTCGTCGTGGCTGGGGCAGTGAAACTATTGCAGCCTTGCGCAAAGCCTATCGGATTGTATACCGTCAGGCTGCAACGCTAGAACAAGCCATGCCTGAGCTTGAGGCTTTAGCGCTTAAGTTTACGGAAGTGCAGCTTTTTATCACCACGCTGCAGGAGTCAGCTCGCGGTATCGCGAGGTAACTTATGTCCCTGCCTCGGGTTTTTGGTGTGGTAGTGGGCGAACCTTCAGGCGATGCTTTGGGTGCCTCTCTTATTCTCGCTTTGCGCCAGCATTATCCCGATGCGCGTTTTATCGGTATTGCCGGGCCGCAGATGTTAGCTATGGGTGCTGAAACCCTGGCCCCTATGGAGCGTTTGTCTGTCATGGGGCTGGTGGAAGTCCTGGGCCGGCTGCGTGAATTATTCAAACTTCGAGCAGCTTTGTTTTCCTGGCTGGCCGCTGAAAAGCTGGACGCCTTTATAGGTATTGATGCACCAGACTTTAACCTGGGGCTGGAGCAACGTTTCAAGTCACTAGGCATACCCACGATACATTATGTCAGTCCTTCGGTTTGGGCCTGGCGTCAGGGGCGGGTGAAGACGCTGGCAAAAAGCGTCGATCTGGTGCTATGTTTATTGCCTTTTGAAAAGTCATTTTATGACGAACATCATGTCAGGGCTGAATTTGTAGGACATCCACTGGCAGATAATCTTCCGTTGGTTAACGATACTCGAGCTGCTCGTGCTGAGCTGGGACTGCCCATGGAAGGCCATGTCCTGGCTGTACTTCCTGGTAGCCGACGCGGAGAGGTTGCTCAGCTAGGTCCTGTGCTGGAAAAAACCATGAGCCTTTTTTTGCAGCAGCATCCAACATGGACTATCGCTATACCCGCGGTCAATGCCCTGCGGCGTGCGCAAATAGTCCATTTATTTGCGGGCCTCGGTGATCGCATACATATCTTTGATGAGCATTGGGGTGCAGGCGTCGGGCGCAAGGTTATGGCGGCTGCTGACCAGGTATGGCTGGCATCGGGTACAGCAACGCTGGAGGCCATGCTCTTAAAAAAACCCATGTTAGTGATGTATCGTTTTCACTGGCTGACCTATTGGATAGCCAGATGGCTGGTTCGGATCAAGCTCTTCAGCCTTCCCAACCTGTTGTTTGGGCGACCGGTTGTGCCTGAGCTGATACAGGGGGATGTGCAGGAAGAGCGTATCTTGTATGAAAGTGCCCGACTTGAAACGGAGGCAGGTGCCCTGACGCAGCTGTTTACCGAGCAACATCAAAAAATCAGGTGTCATGCCAGTGAGCGTGCAGCGGCGGCGATTGCAGGGCTGATTGATGACAAGTCTTGAACAAACCGAGGCGGTAGCCGGTGTGGATGAAGCGGGACGAGGCCCATTGGTTGGGGCAGTCCTCACGGCAGCCGTTGTTTTGCATCCTGATCGTCCTATCCATGGACTTA
>JABEVH010000101.1 GCA_013043915.1 Pseudomonadales bacterium | reverse complement strand
TTTTAACATGTTGATAATAAAGACATTTTATCTCTTATAACACGATGAATATCGCCATTGACGCTGGAGCAGCTGACTTCTATAGTTGCTGCATCGTGGGGAAAAGTGTTGTTTTGTGGGAATAAATGCCTGCAAGAAGGGAGATTTAGGTGTTTCGCGGATATGACGAGCTCACAATGGATGCCAAGGGACGTGTCGGTTTACCGACGCGCTACCACGACCGTGTCCAGAAAGGCTGTGAGGGGCGTTTTGTGATAACGGTAGATTTGCGCGAAGCCTGCCTGGTTATTTATCCCTTGCCCGACTGGGAAGTTATCGAGCGTGCCTTTAATGCACTGCCTGGTTCAGATAAGGACTTGGCTTTGCTTAAACGCCGCATCTTGGGCTATGCCACAGAAGTACAGATGGATAATGCAGGACGGTTGTTGATGAGTCCTGAATTACGACAATACGCAGGTCTGGATAAGCAGGTGGTATTAGCGGGTCAGGGAAAAAAATGTGAGTTATGGGATAAGGTTGCCTGGGATGCCATGAATGCCCAAGCGATGGCTGCTGATTTCTCCGCAGCGCATCTGGCTCAGGCCATCGATTCCTTGGCCTTGTGATGAATACAGCCGAGCACAAGACGGTTCTGGCAGAGGAGACCGTCAACAGCGTTTTGCATCGTGGCGATGGGTACTACATTGATGCCACATTCGGGCGAGGTGGACATAGCCAACGGTTGTTAGAGAAGTTAAGTCACGAAGCACGTTTGCTGGTTATAGATAAGGATCATGCTGCAGTCGCTGTAGCTGAATCATTGGCGCAGAGGGATCAACGTGTCCTGGTTCGCCAAGGTAGTTATATCCAGCTATCACGCTGGGTTGCCGAATTGGGTTGGAGCGGCAAGGTTAGCGGTATTGTGCTTGATCTAGGTGTTTCATCACCACAAATTGATGATGCAGGCAGGGGATTCAGTTTTCAGGTGGACGGGCCATTGGACATGCGCATGGATCAGGAGCGGGGACTTAGCGCTGCAGAGGTGCTGGCTACAGTTAGCGAGCCTGATCTGGCTGATATCCTGTTTACATATGGCGAGGAGCGCTATGCGCGACGTATAGCTCGTGCTCTGGTGCTAGCTCGAGCACAAGTTCCGCTGACACGTACCTTACAGGTAGCCGCCATTATCCGTGAGGCACATCCAGCCTGGGATCACCACAAACATCCAGCAACGCGAAGCTTTCAGGCACTGAGGCTCTATGTGAATCATGAGCTTGAGGAGCTAGAACAGGTGCTGCCTATGGCTGTGGAGTCACTTGAACCCGGGGGGCGCTTGGCGGTTATCAGTTTCCACTCGCTTGAGGATCGCAGAGTCAAACAGTTTATGCGTGATGAAGTGCGTGGTGTCGAGCCGCCTTCGTTGCGCGGGTTGCCAGTGGCGCCGGCAATGACCACGCCACGTTTACGTCAGGTGATTCGCCGACAGGATCCGAGCGAGCAGGAAATTGCTGAAAATCCACGATCACGTTCAGCTCATCTGCGTGTTGCGGAGCGCTTGTCATGATCAGCCCTCGACTGAGCAGTGATGCCTGGGCTCTGGTGTTCATGGCATTCTTGATCATGGTCTCTTCTGTGGGGGTTGCCTACAGCGCATATCGCACCCGACAGGGGCTTGCACAACTACAAAGCCTAGAAGTAGAGAGGGATCGCCTTGAAGTTGAGTGGACTCAGCTGTTGCTGGAAGAGCATGCCTGGGGTTCATTCTCACGGATAGGGACTGTGGCAACAACGCAACTGCATATGCAAAATCCAGCACCTTCTGATGTGGTCATGGTGCGGCCATGACGGTAACTGGAGCAGTACGCAAGGGTGCCAGCAGTAAAGCGCCACTACCATGGCGTTATCGCTTTGTCGTCATCGGCATGACAGCCATGTTGCTAACGATGTGGTCACGGGCAGCCTACCTGGCCTTGTGGGATCATGATTTTCTCCAGCGACAGGGTGATCAACGTTCTGTGCATTGGGAAACGGTACCCGCTAGTCGCGGCATTATAAGGGATCGAAACGGCGTCCCCTTGGCAGTTAGCACACCCATGACATCTCTATGGGTTAACCCACGGCGTCTGGATCAGGATGCTGACAGTGTGGTGCAACTGGCCCGAGTTACTGGCGTGGATGCAGCAGATTTGCAACATCGTCTACAAAAAAACACCAATCGCGAGTTCATGTACGTGCGTCGCGACTTGGATCCGGCCATGGCAACACAAATTCTGGATGAAGATATTCCTGGATTATACGGCCAGACCGAGTACATGCGATTTTACCCTGAAGGTGAGCCATTGGCTCAGCTCATTGGATTTACCAATCTGGATGGTAAAGGAGAAGATGGTTTAGAGCTGGCCTATGACCCATGGCTGGCAGGGCAGCCAGGGAAACGCCGTGTCATGACCGATCTGCACGGACGATTAATTCGTGATGTGGCCTTACTAAAGGCAGCTCAACCTGGGCATGATCTTTACCTGAGCATAGATAGCCGTGCTCAATACCTGGTGTACAAGGAGCTGGCTGATCAAGTCATGGCACAGGATGCTCGCGCTGGCATGGCGGTGGCTCTGGATGTCAATACAGGGGAAGTACTGGCCATGGCCAATGTTCCTTCCTACAACCCTAATAATCGTCAGCATTTGACCATGGATGCTCTGCGAAATCGTGCCGTGGTAGACATGTTTGAGCCTGGATCAACCATGAAACCCTTTACCATAGCAGCGGCTTTAGAGAGTGGACAGTTCACACCACGCAGCATGTTTGATACGAGTCCTGGAAGTTTTCGGGTGGGTCATCATGTCATACATGATGACGAGAATAATGGAGTCATCGATTTAGGGACCATCATCACCAAGTCGAGCAATATAGGAGCCTCCAAGATTGCACTTGCCCTGCCATCTACGACGCTGCCAGACATGTTTAGACGCATGGGATTTGGAGCTTCGACAGGCAGTGGTTTCCCCGGAGAAAGTCCAGGTCGTCTCCCTGCTCCTTCGCTGTGGAAACCTATCGGGTTGGCTCATATGTCTTTTGGTTATGGAGAGACGGTAACGGCACTACAGTTGGCGCGGGCTTACGCAGCCTTGGCATCGGGAGGTATACTCAAGCCGATCAGCTTTATTAAGCAGCAAAACTCACAGCCAGGCATAAGAGTTCTGGATGGGCGTTGGGTCTCTGAAATTATCCCCATGCTGGAAACTGTAGTCAGTGCCCAGGGTACAGCGCAACAGGCTTCGGTTCCCGGCTATTTGATTGCGGGAAAAACGGGAACAGCTCATAAAGTAGTCAATGGTAGTTATTCTCCCAATCAGTACATGTCTTTGTTTGTGGGCATGGCTCCGGCCAGTCACCCTCGCATCGTGATGGCTGTCGTGATCGATACACCGCGGAAGTCGACGTATTACGGTGGATTGGTATCAGCTCCAGTGTTCTCGCGTGCCATGAGCGAATTGCTACGGCTGATGAATGTAGCTCCGGATCATAGCAGCGAGCATCTAGCAGCATCCGCGCCAGTAGCCAGGGGGGCGGGATGAATATGCAAACCCTGTCATCTATCGTAGGTACGCAGACGCTGCCCGATACACTGCAGCACCTGACCCTAACGGGACTGACGCTGGACAGTCGCCATGTCAAAGCGGGCAATGCTTTTGTGGCCTTGGCAGGCATGAACCAACATGGCTTAAATTACGTAGATGAGGCCGTACGTCGCGGCGCAGCTCTATTGATTATTGAAGCCGGGTTAAGCGTGTCCTCGGTTGATATTCCTATTCTTGAGATCAAAGATCTGCGCACTCATCTGTCATGGCTGGCTGCCAATTTTTATAATCAACCCTGTCGTGCTATGCAGGTCATGGCGGTGACAGGCACTAACGGCAAGACCAGTTGCTGCCATCTTATGGCTCAAGCGTGGAAGATACAGGGTCACAAATCGGGGGTGCTGGGGACGTTAGGCAATGGCATCTGGGGGCAATTGCAGCCATCAACACACACCACGGCCGATGCCATTAGCCTGCAAGCTGAATTATCAAAAATGGCTGGAGCAGGTGTCACTCATCTGGCCATGGAAGCCAGTTCTCATGGTCTTGATCAGGATCGAATGGCGGCTGTACCTGTGCAATGGGCTGTATTTACCAACCTGACGCGTGACCATCTTGATTATCACGGCGACATGGAACACTACGCTGCTGCTAAGGCAAGACTATTTGCTTGGGAAGGCTTAAAAGGAGCTATCGTCAACGCAGCTGACCCATACCATGGCTCCATGCTAGCTTCATTGCACGCAGGAGTTCCGTTGTTGCGCTATGGTCACAGCGTGGGTGATGACCTGTGGTTTGATCAGGTGCAGATGGGTGCTCAGGGTATAAGTTGCCAAGTTCATGGTCGCTATGGTCAGGGAGTTTTGCGAACACGGTTGTTAGGCCGATTCAATCTAGACAATGTACTGGCTGTTGTGGGCTGCCTGCTCATGCAAGGTACGTCTCTGGAGCAGGCTCTGGAGGTAGTGGCAGAGTTGGACCCGGTCGCCGGGCGTATGCAAACTTTGCGTATTGCAGGTTGTCCTACGGTAGTCGTTGACTACGCGCATACGCCTGATGCCTTGCAACAAGTTCTGCAGAGTCTAAGGGAAGGATTACAGGGATCGTTGATCTGTGTTGTGGGGTGTGGGGGTAACCGCGATGCAGGCAAACGCCCCATCATGGGGCGTTTGGCCAGCGAGCTGGCTGATGTCATCTGGCTGACGTCAGACAATCCCCGCGATGAACGGCCTGAAGACATCCTGGCACAGATGCAGACTGCGTTACTGCGCCCGGTACATACCGAAATCGATCGTCGTCAAGCTATCCACAAGGCACTGGCCGCTGCCCACTCAGATAGCGTTGTATTAATTGCGGGAAAGGGCCATGAGACTTACCAAGAGATAGCAGGTCAGCGGCATCCTTTCGATGATATGGCCGTAGCCAGGCAATGGTTGCAGGAGGGCTTATGCAATTAAGCGAGCTGCAACATCGTTTTGGTGGTCAGTTGCTTCAAGGCGATGCATCGCTACAGGGTGTTTCAACCGATACGCGTACGTTGCAGCCTGGTGAGTGGTATGTAGCTTTGCGCGGTCAAAATTTTTATGGTCAGGATTTTCTGGCACAGGCTCAAGCAGCAGGCGCTCTGGCGGTAGTGGTTGAACATTTTGATGTAAGCTGTGCTCTGCCACAGTGGGTAGTGGATGATGCTACGCTAGCTTTACAACAGATGGCAAAAGCCTGGTCTCAGAAAAATAAACCGTTGTACCGCATAGCACTTACCGGAAGTTCGGGTAAGACCACGACCAAAGAAATGCTGGCCAGCATGTTGGGGACATTGGGGCCCACGCTGGCTACGCGTGGCAATCTCAATAACCATTTAGGTGTTCCGCTGACCTTGTTGAAACTGCGTCCCGAGCATCTTTATGGTGTATTTGAACTTGGGGCGAATCACGAGGGAGAAATCGATCTTACTTCAGCGTTGGTGGAGCCACATGCCGTAGGAATCACCAATATAGGTAGCGCTCATCTTGAAGGTTTTGGCAGTCGCGAAGGCATTGCTCGGGCTAAATCTGAAATCTATCGGCATGTCGCTGACGGTGGTCGTGCCGTCATCAATATCGATGATGACTTTGCCAGTTATTGCTTGGCGGCGAGTCAACACCTCAGGCAAGTCAGCGTGTCCCTGCAAGATTCTAAGGCAGATGTGTTTGCCGAGGACCTGCTTGTCGATGAACAAGGGTGTTATAGCTTTGTACCCCAAGTATTTGGGCAGCGTCTAGCGCGCTGGCATCTGCCGCTGATGGGGCGGCATAACGTACTGAATGCGTGTATGGCCATAGGGATGGTAAGCGCTGTGCAGGGCTGTGACTGGAAGAAAATGCAGGCAGGCTTACAAACCATGCCAGGTGTTCCTGGGCGTATGAATTGCTATCGCTACCAGGGCATCACCCTGATTGATGATACTTATAACGCTAACCCGGTATCGATGAAGGTAGCCATAGACACCTTGGCGGGATTGCCAGGGCGTCATGTGCTGGTAGTGGGGGACATGGCGGAATTGGGTGAGGCCGCCGTCCAGGGACATCACGAGGTGGGAGCATGGGCAAAGATGAAAAAAATAGATGCCTTGTATGCGGTAGGAGACTATGCCGAGGCGTATTCCGAGGGGTTTGGGCCTGAGGCTAGGGTGGTGGCTGACAAGGAACAGTTGATTAGTGATCTGCATCGCGAACTTGAGGGCGTGGTCAGTATTCTGGTCAAAGGCTCACGTAGCAGTCATATGGAAGAAGTAGTCAATATCCTGCGTGAGCAGGGGGAGATGTCCTGACATGCTGACCTGGTTGGCGGAACAGTTGGCTCATGTGTACAGCGGGTTTCAGGTAGTTCACTACCTGACGTTACGCGCCATTCTCAGCGTATTGACCGCCTTGCTCATGGCTCTGTTGATTGGTCCGGGCATGATAGAAAAGCTGCGTTTGATGAAAATTGGTCAGGCAGTGCGTAGTGATGGACCGCAGACACATCTGGTCAAGTCAGGAACACCGACGATGGGCGGGGCGCTTATTTTGGTGTGTATTGGCGTGAGTACGCTGCTATGGGCTGATCTGCGCAATCCTTATGTGTGGGTGTGTTTGGCGGTCATGGCTTTATTTGGGGCAGTGGGCTGGGTAGACGATTATCGCAAGGTCGTAGAGAAGAACCCACGCGGACTGCCTGCTCGATGGAAGTATCTGTGGCAGTCGATAGGAGGCTTGGCCGCAGCATGCGTCTTGTTCTGGCTGGCACGTACTCCGGCTGAAACCTCCTTGCTCATCCCCATGGTCAAACAAGTTTCAGTACCTATGGGTAGGTTGCCTTTTGTGGTGCTGACTTATTTAGTTATCGTCGGCAGCAGCAATGCCGTGAACTTAACGGATGGTCTGGATGGACTGGCCATTATGCCGACCGTCATGGTCGCCGCAGCGTTAGCTGTATTTGCCTACCTGTGTGGCAATGTGCGCTTTGCCGAGTATCTGCATATTCCTTATGTGGCCAGTGCAGGAGAGCTGGTCGTCATTACCGCAAGCATGATAGGGGCAGGTCTTGGCTTTCTTTGGTTCAATGCCTACCCCGCCCAGGTGTTTATGGGAGACGTAGGAGCGTTGTCACTGGGAGCTTTACTCGGCGTTATTGCGGTGATTGTGAGGCAGGAAATCGTCTTGTTCATCATGGGGGGTGTATTTGTGATGGAGACGGTGTCAGTCATGTTGCAGGTGGCTTCGTTCAAATTGACAGGGCGGCGTATATTCCGCATGGCACCCATTCATCACCACTTTGAACTTAAGGGTTGGCCTGAAACCAAGGTGGTGGTCAGATTCTGGATTATCAGCCTGGTGCTGGTGCTGATAGGCCTCTCCACGTTGAAAATAAGGTAGGGATATGAGCCAGGTGATTTTGCGATCAGGCATCAAGGCGGTGGTAGGTCTGGGTAAAACGGGCCTGTCCTGTGTGCGCTATTTAAAGCACCAGGGTTATTCCGTTGCTGTGCATGATACGCGTCAGGACCCGCCTGGCCTGACTAGCTTGCAACAGGAATTCCCCGATGTTGAAGTATATCTGGGAGCTTTGGATGCCCAGCGCTTAATGCAAGCTGAGGAAGTGGTCGTCAGTCCAGGTCTCTCCATTCAGGAGCCGGCCCTGACGGCTGTGTCAGCTGCAGGTATACCGCTGATCGGAGATATTGAGTTGTTTGTCCGTGCCGCTCAAGCTCCTGTGGTCGCGATTACTGGATCCAATGCCAAAAGCACGGTAACCACGCTGGTTGGAGAGATGGCTGCCCACGCAGGTAAACGGGTTGCCGTAGGGGGCAATCTAGGCTTACCTGCCCTGGATTTATTAGGGCAGGCTGATACCGAGCTTTATGTGCTTGAGTTGTCGAGCTTTCAACTAGAGACCACGCATAGCTTGAAGGCAAGCGTCGCAACCATCTTGAACCTAAGTGAAGATCATCTGGATCGTTACGGCAGTATGCCTGCCTACCATAAGGCCAAGCAACGCATCTATCGACAGTGTCAAGCTGCTGTATTCAATCGAGATGATACGTTGACGCAGCCTCTATTACCTGCTTCGGTTGCTGTGAGCAGTTTTGGGTTAGGGCAACCTGATTTGGGGCAATGGGGTGTCCGTACCGAGCAAGGCATACGCTATCTGGCGTTGGGGATGGACTGCCTTATGCCGGTCAAGGATTTACCTTTAATGGGAGATCATAACGTAGCCAATGCATTGGCGGCTCTGGCCCTAGGGCGGCAAGCGGGATTGCCGATACCGGCAATGCTGGAGGCAATCAAGGCATTTCGTGGCCTGGAACACCGTTGCCAGCATGTACGTGAACTCGATGGTGTGGTCTATTACGATGACTCCAAGGGTACCAATGTGGGTGCAACGGTTGCGGCTATCGAGGGGCTGGGCAGTACAATAACAGGCAAGGTGATTGTCATCCTGGGGGGGGTGGGCAAGGGTCAGGATTTTCAGCCTCTGCATGATCCACTTAAGAGCTACGCCCGGGCGGCAGTGCTGATGGGAGTCGATGCGCCTGCTATAGCTGCCAGTCTGCCTCAGGAACTTACACGCCTTCATGCCGATAGCATGGTGTCTGCCGTACAAATAGCAAAAAGCATGTCGGTTGCGGGTGATGTTGTTCTGCTGTCCCCTGCCTGTGCCAGCTTCGACATGTTTGTTGATTACCATGACCGGGGGCATCAGTTCGTAAGGGCTGTGGGGGCGTTGACATGAAGCCTGAATCGCTGTCCAACGGCATGAATGCCGGGGCCGGCGTAGCCCTTATGGCCGGTTGCCTGATCTGCCTCGGGCTGATCATGGTGGCTTCTGCTTCCATGGATGTGGCGGCAGCACAGTATGGTAATCCCTTTTATTTTTTTGAAAGGCACTTAGTTTATATCTTGATAGGGCTGATCACAGCCTGGGGTGTGTATCAGGTGCCGATGACTCTGTGGCAGCACATAAGCAGTCAGGTCTTTGTGTTCGGGTTGGTCTTGCTGGCTCTGGTTCTGGTGCCACATGTGGGGCGCCGTGTGAACGGAAGCATGCGCTGGCTGGGTGTGGGGCCCCTCACCATGCAGCCCTCTGAAGTAGCCAAACTGTGTGTGGTTCTTTTCTTGAGCGCCTATTTGGTTCGCCGCCAGGATGAGGTACGTGAGACCTGGGCGGGACTGATTAAGGCAGGGGTGGTTCTGTTGCTGGTGGCTGTGCTGCTGTTGGCTGAGCCGGATTTTGGCGCCACCTTTGTACTGATGCTGACAGCTGCAGCGATGATCTTGCTGGCAGGTAGCGGTTTAAAACGTTTTATAACCAGTACGGTGGTATTGATCGGCGCTGGTGTGGTCATGGCCATGTCGCGCAGCTATCGCGTGCAGCGCCTGACGGCATACATTCATCCTTGGGTTCACCCCTTTGATCAGGGCTATCAGTTGACACAGTCCTTGATTGCTTTTGGGCGTGGCGGTTGGGCAGGGGCAGGGCTGGGAAACAGTGTACAGAAACTGTTCTATCTGCCTGAGGCTCATACAGATTTTGTGTTTGCTGTATTCGCTGAGGAATTTGGATTGCTGGGTGTCAGCGTGGTCATCGCCATGTTTATGGCCCTGGTACTCATGGGGCTACGCATCGGGCATTGGGCAGAGAGCAAAGGACAGTATTACAACGCCTACGTGGCCTATGGCCTATCTATCCTGATTGGCGTGCAAGCCAGTGTCAATATTGGTGTGACATCAGGAGCTTTGCCAACCAAGGGTCTGACTCTTCCTCTGGTGAGTTATGGCGGCAGTAGCCTGGTAGTGGAACTGATTATGGTGGCCCTGTTGTTGCGGGTACACCGTGAATCCAATACGGCGGGGGCTCGCACATGAACTCGCCGCGAGGCAAGACGACCTTGATGATATTGGCCGGGGGGACAGGTGGACATGTGTTTCCTGCCTTGGCTGTGGCTGAGATTTGGCGGCAGCGAGGCATGAATGTGGAGTGGCTAGGAACTGCCGCCGGTATTGAGGCCAGGATTGTACCGGCAGCCGGAATCACGTTACATACCCTGCCGGTTTATGGTTTGCGCGGTAAAGGCTGGAAACAGCGTGTGAGAGCCCCGCTACCCTTGCTCAAGGCAGGATGGCTGGCGTGGCGTCTGATGCATCGGCAGGATGTGGCTTTGGCGCTGGGTATGGGTGGCTATGTGACCGGTCCGGCTGGCCTGGCAGCCAGGTTAGCCGGAAAGCCTCTTGTTATTCATGAACAAAATGCGGTAGCAGGTTTGAGCAATCGCTGGTTGGCACCTTGGGCTAGCCGCCTGCTGACAGGTTTTCCGGGAGTTTTTGGTGATCAGGCTAAAGCCAGTCTGGTAGGCAATCCGGTACGTGCCAGTATTGCCGCTCTGCCTGAACCCAGGCTACGCCAGCACCAAGAAGGTGTGCTGCAGATTCTGGTATTGGGAGGCAGTCAGGGAGCAGATGCACTCAATCGCATCGTGCCCTTGGCATTACAGCGGCTGGCCATGGAATGTTCTTTGCGCGTGGTTCATCAGTGTGGCGAGAAGCATCTGACGCTGACCGAGGAACGCTACGCAAACTTGCAGGGAAAAACTCAGGTTATTCCATTTATTCAGGATATGGCAGCTGCCTACTTGGCCGCTGATCTGGTGATTTGCCGAGCTGGAGCCTTGACTGTTGCTGAGCTTGCTGCTGCAGGTGTGCCCAGTTTGCTTATTCCATTGCCTTCAGCGGTTGATGATCACCAGACGCACAATGCTAGGTACCTGAGTGATGCAGGAGCTGCCGTACTGTGCCCCCAAGTGGGCCTAGATGCTGAAAAGCTGCTAGCTGCCCTGCAACCCTTACGGGATACTGATAGGCGTTTGAGCATGGCAAAAAATGCTCGGGCTTTGGCGCAACCCGATGCCGCCAAGCGAGTGGCTGATATATGTCAGGAGATCATCGCATGACACTGAACCGCAGCCATGCTGCTGTACAGATTCCTGAAATGCGCCGTATTAGGCAATTGCATTTCATAGGTATTGGTGGTGCTGGAATGTGCGGCATCGCTGAGGTATTGCTGAATCAGGGCTATCACATCAGCGGCTCTGACCTCAGGGCTTCTGCAACGACAGAACGTTTGCAAAAGCTGGGGGCACGTGTGGATCTAGGCCATGCAGCAGAGCAGGTACAGGGCGCCAATGTGGTCGTGGTTTCCAGTGCCATCGATGAGTCCAACCCGGAAATTCAGGAAGCTAGAAGGCAACGGATGCCTATTGTGCGTCGTGCCGAGATGTTGGCAGAGCTGATGCGGTTTCGCCATGGTATCGCGATTGCGGGTGCTCATGGAAAAACAACAACGACTTCACTGATCGCATCGGTGCTGGCAGAAGCGGGTCGAGATCCTACCTATGTCATCGGTGGACTGCTAAACAGTGCAGGCACGAATGCTAAGCTGGGCGCCAGTCGTTATCTGGTGGCTGAGGCAGATGAAAGTGATGCTTCATTTCTGCACTTACAGCCCATGGTCAGTGTGGTTACCAATATCGATGCTGATCATATGGAAACCTACGGCGGGGACTTCGAGAAGCTCAAGCAAACCTATGTCGATTTTTTGCATAACTTGCCATTTTATGGATTGGCTGTCGTCTGCCGTGATGATCTTGATATTGTCGACATCATGCCAAAAATTGGTCGCCCTACGCTGACCTACGGCTTGCATGAAAGCGCTGACTACCGAGCTGTTGATATTGAGGTCAATGGATTGCGTTCACAATTTACCGTGTTGCGGCCTGCCCCGTATCTAGCTATGAAGGTAATCGTCAACTTGCCGGGTGTACACAATGTTCTCAATGCCTTGGCGGCCATTGCCGTATGTACCGATGAAGGTGTCGAGGATGCCGCTATGCAGCGTGCGCTGGAAGGTTTTCAAGGCGTAGGTCGTAGGTTCTCGGTGCTGATTAAGGTTCAGGATCCAGCAGGTGAGCTGGTGCTGGTAGATGACTATGGGCATCACCCTCGCGAGGTCGAGGCTACAGTCCGTGCTGCACGGCAGAGCTTTCCCAACCAGCGTTTGGTGATGTTGTTTCAGCCGCATCGCTTCACGCGCACCCGTGATTTATATGAAGACTTTGTGCGTGTGCTGAGTATGGTCGACGTTTTACTGTTGCTGGATGTTTATCCGGCGGGAGAAAAACCCATAGCAGGAGCGGATTCTCGCTCACTGGCGCGTAGCCTGCGTGCGCGTGGCCAAGAACCTATCCATGTAGAGAACACAGAGCAGCTATCTAGCCTGTTGCCTGAACTTTTGCTCCCCGGTGATGTGGTTATTGCACAGGGGGCCGGCAACGTAGGCAGCATTGCCCAGGAGCTGACTAAACATCAACTCTATTGGCCGCAGGCGGGGGGGGCGGGATGACTAATGTAAGTAAGGATTCCTCACGATGGGGCAAGGTGGCCGTTCTGTGTGGGGGCAAATCTGCTGAGCGCCCGATTTCTTTAATTAGTGGTGCAGCGGTACTGCATGCCTTGCTGAGCCAGGGTGTGGATGCCGTGGCTTTTGACCCTGCAGAACAGCCCTTGGGCGAACTTCAAAAGTTTGACCGTGCCTTTATAGCATTGCATGGACGTGGTGGCGAAGACGGATGTATGCAGGGGG
>JABEVH010000100.1 GCA_013043915.1 Pseudomonadales bacterium | reverse complement strand
GCATTACCCACTCTATTTCACATAGAGCCAAAAAAAAACCGCTCACTGGGGGAGCGGGTTTTTCAAATCAACTACTCGGTATCTTAATGCAGTCCCTGCACAAAACTGGCCAGAGCCTGTATATCTTCATCCGACAAGCGCGACGCCAATGTCTGCATAGGACCAAGAACCCCTGCCTGATCCGAGTCATTGCGACGGTAGGCTGGAGCATTCAGGTCATTACGCCCTGCTGCGCGGAAAGCCGTGAGCTGCGCAACCACGTAGTCAGACTGTTGACCCGCCAAACGAGGGAACCCGGCAGCTGGCATCCCTTTGCCTGAAGGACCATGACAACTGGCACAGGCCTGCACGCCGGCAGCAACATTACCACCACGCCAGAGACGTTGGCCGCGATCAAGAAGATCAGGTTTGGTGTAGCCAACTCCAGACTTCTGACTGGAGAAGTACGCCGCAACATTAGCCATATCCTGATCAGTCAGGCCTGCAGCCATTCCATTCATGATGGCGTTCTGACGACGACCTGCCTTGAAATCAGACAGCTGCTTAACGATATAACGTTCACCTTGCCCCGCTAAACGGGGAAAAGTAGGGGCCATACTATTACCGTCAGCACCATGGCAAGCAGCACACATTGCCGCTTTGGCCTGACCAGCCGTAGCATCACCTACCAATGGCGCCGACATAGCCACGGGGACTAGTCCTGCTACCAGTACAACAGCCAGAATCGACTTAATCATGGTGGTCATCCTGAGAAATGTTGCGAACGACGCATGAAAATTAATGAGAATTGTAATGAATGGCTGCCTTCAACTCAGCATCCGTACATTCAGAACAAGTACCCATCGCAGGCATAGCTCTAATACCATTTTTGGCATGCTGAAAAAGCACGTCATCACCCTGCTTTAGGCGAGGAGCCCAAGCAGCTTTGTCGCCGTGTTTGGGAGCACCGGCTACACCCGAGCCATGGCAAGCCGCGCAATGCATATTATAGACCTGCTCACCTGTCATGGCAGCCTGAGCCATACTTGCAGCCCCCATCAGAATTCCAACCAAAGCCAGCTTCTTCACGTCTCAACTCCCCTTCTAGGTCAGTGATGCCCAAAGACATCTTCAGTGTCATGCACCTGAACCCTCAGGCACATTGAACCCAATTCGAGGTAAGATTATATACTAGGTTGAATTTCAAGGATAACAGTTCCTGCCCTTCTTGAAATACACTTCATACTCTTACCCCAGTGGAACATTACCACATGATCGTTCGCCCCATGACCCGCCTGCTGCACACAACCACGTTTATGACCAGTGCGGCAAAAACCAGCCAATGCCCTCCCGACCAAGGTCACGAAGTCGCTTTTGCTGGCCGATCTAACGCAGGAAAATCCAGCGCACTCAATGCGTTAACTCAACAACGACAACTGGCACGCAGCTCTAAAACCCCTGGGCGTACCCAGCTCATCAATTTCTTTACCGTATCGACCGAAGAAACACGGTTGGTCGACCTGCCCGGCTACGGCTATGCCGCTGTCTCAGCCAGCCTGAAAGCCAACTGGCAGCGCGAGTTGCAGGACTACTTGATGCAACGACGCAGCCTCGCAGGACTTATCCTGCTGATGGACATTCGACACCCCTGCCGCGATAGCGACATCATGCTACTCGACTGGGCCAGGACACGAGCACTGCCCATGCACATTCTGCTCACCAAGGCCGACAAACTCAACCGCGGCCCCGCTATCTCTGCGCTCAATCAGGTACAACGGCAACTCAAAACAGAGAACTATGAAGCCAGTATCCAGCTTTTCTCAGCCACCCAAGGCACAGGCCTTGAAGCATGCGAAAACCTCTTGCAAACATGGTTGGGTATCTCTTTTCCCATATCAACTGTGACAGACACACCCGGCAGCATCCCCCAAGACAGCAACAGCAACGAGCAGATCACCCGGTGAACTTAACAGTTCCAGCCAATTTATGCCCTTGCCTCACGGCTGGTAAAGACACAACTATCAATACGCTGAATCATAAGCAGACCGGCACCAACCTCACTTGATCTGCATCAAGCATTCTTACATGTCTGCTGGACACATCAGTGAGCTTGGCCCCAATTTCTTCCTACACCACAGGAGACCAATAAGGGCACTAGGAGGGAAACCGTACCCTGCATAGCCATTTTTACCCTTTCCGTAACCTCTTCAAGCTCACCTTCCGGCACCTCTAACACCAATTCATCATGAACTTGCAGAATCATGCACGCCTGAAAAACGTGACAACTATTCTGTAAGGCCTGCTGCACATCCAGCATGGCCTTTTTCATGATATCAGCTGCACTACCCTGCATAGGCGCGTTGATCGCTGCGCGTAACACTGCAGCCTTGTGCATCGCAGACCCCCCAGACATATCAGGCATATCTAAACGTCGTCCCATCAGCGTTTCTACATAACCCTGATGAGCCGCCTGCTCACGCGTAGCCTCCATAAAAGAAAGGACACCAGGATAACGATGGAAGTAGCGTTTGACATAAGCATCCGCCTCAGCATGCCCAATACCTAGTTGTCGAGCCAGACCAAAAGCAGACATGCCATATATCAACCCAAAATTAATAGCTTTTGCAGCACGACGTTGTTCTACCGTTACCGCTTCAGGGTGTACGGCAAAAACTTCGGCAGCTGTCGCCACATGAACATCTCGCCCCTCTGCGAAAGCGCTAAGCAACCCCTCATCGCGAGACAAATGCGCCATAATACGCAGTTCAATCTGTGAATAATCAGCTGCCAGAAGATAGCATCCCGGAGGAGCGATAAAGGCTTCTCGTATTCGCCGCCCCTCTACACTGCGAATAGGTATATTCTGCAAATTAGGTTCGGATGATGATAATCGCCCGGTGGAAGTTCCCATTGGATTATACGTGGTATGTAACCTTCCTGTTCCAGCATCCATTTGTTCAGGCAAGCGCTTCGTATAAGTTGACCTGAGCTTGGCCACCCCCCGGTACTCCAGAATCAGTGCTGGCGCAGGATGCATGGGTATCAGCTGTTCCAGCACCTCTTCTGACGTTGAGCGTTGTCCGGTTGCGGTTTTTTTAGGAGGCACCAGCCCCCATCGGTCAAAAAGCACCTCAGAAAGTTGCCTTGGGGAATCAATATTGAACTCCTGTCCGGCTAGCGTCACAATTTGCTGCCTCAGATCTTCCATACGTAAACCAAGCTCATCATGCTGTACGCTAAGAATCGAAGCTGACAATAAGGCGCCCGTCCGCTCCATCTCAAACAACAAAGCCATGAATGGCATATCTAAGTCATGCAGTAATTTCCTGGCGTTTGGCCGCAGAGACAATTCATCTTCTAGCGATGCAGCCAACTTCCATAACGCAGCAGCACGCAGGGATATCACTCGGGTCAGCTCAGCCACTTCCATCTGCCGCAGATCAGGTCGCAACCTGCCTTGCACCCAATCCGGCAGTTCAACCCCCCAACGATGTAAGATTTGGCTATTAAGGTTCACTTCCTCACGCACATCGAGAGCATAAGCTGCAAGCTCAGTATCAAGCACTAAACCACCTAGCACCCACCCTTGTGCCGCTAGAGCATGACGGACTCCTTTACTGTTATCTGTCACCTTGGCAATAGAAGCATCCTCTAACCAGGGAACCAAACGAGATATCCTAGCTGCTACTGATGTTGTTCCAACACTGAACAAATCATCGTGCAATGGAATATAAAATGACCGTTGATCATCCAACGCCAGCCCCAGACCCAGTACCTCTTGCTGCCAAGGTGGGCTGCCGACAGCCAACAAGCTGATAGCCACGCTAGGCTGTTGACGTGTCGCTTCCAGCAATGCATCAAGATCATCTAGGGTATCGACCTGCTGGCCAGATGCCGGTAGACTCCATGAGTAAGCAGGCGAGGCTACAGAAATATCAGACGTTGTTAAGCGCTCAAGATCCGAGCGGAACCCGAGCTGCTGATATAATGCCCGCAAGACTTCATTATTTTTAGGCTTAATACCCAGATTTTTGGGCAAGACCCCCAACTCGACATCATCCCGTACGGTTGCTAACTGCCTACTCAAGGGTAGCTGCTCAACACAAGCCCGTAGACTTTCACCCACCTTGCCCGCCACTTCATCCCGGTGTAACAACAGATTATCGACATCACCATACTGCGCTAAAAGTCGCTGAGCTGTCTTAGGTCCGACTCCGGGTACGCCGGGAATGTTATCGGCACTATCACCCACTAATGCCAGGTAGTCGACTATCCTCGCGGGAGGTACGCCAAACTTATCCATTACTCCAGCTTCATCCAGCAGATGATCATTCATGGTGTTAATCAACCGGATAAACGGCCCAACAAGCTGCGCCAAATCTTTGTCGCCCGTAGAGATCAAAACCTGTATGCCTGAGGCAGCTGCTTGTCGAGCCAGCGTAGCAATAACATCATCAGCTTCTACCCCGGAATGCATCAACAAAGGAAAGCCCGTAGCATTCACCAGGTCATGTAGCGGTTGAATTTGGTTGCGCAAATCATCCGGCATGGGGGGGCGATGTGACTTATATGCGGGGTAAAGATCATCGCGAAAAGTGCGGCCAGGTGCATCAAAAACCACGGCCATATGCGTTGGCGCGTAGGTTTTAACCAATTTATTCAACATATTGAGCACGCCACGAATCGCTCCTGTTGCCTGACCCTGAGCGGATACCAGGGGAGGCATGGCATGATAGGCGCGATAGAGGTAGCTCGAACCATCGACAAGCACAAAGGGAGGTGTCATAAACACATTATTCCATCAACGGATGGTGTATTTTGCCGCGCCTTCTTGAAAATGTGCAACTCTTTGATGGCAAAAGACATTTTTATGGCACTTTTTTTAGGCATTATTTTCAGCAAGTCCTATACTTCTTATGAAAACTTGTTGTTTAGCATAGACAGTGTCCCGGTTTAGACTAAAACCACAGAAGACCTGGATCTGAACGGGCGCACTTGGCGAGGAAGGTTGAACATGGAACAAACAAATTTGCGGGCTCTCATTGCATTGGCTTGGGAACATGAAGCAGAACACGGTAGTTTTGCGGAAAAATTGGAAGAGCGTTTAAGTCATATACAACGTGCTGTGGCTCTGCCTACACACGAAGGCGTGCAAGCACTCTTGCGCTTTGTAAGGATCTATATTGATCACGTTCCTCGTTTGATTGATGCCCTTGGTGGAGCTGCCGAAGAAAGTGGTGTGGTCGCCCAATTGGCGCCACTAGTCAATCTTATGGAAGATTTTTTACTGCAAGGATCTGGTCTTCGTCCAGATCAGCGTTTTCTTGAGGAGGTTCTTGACGAAGCCTACTTAGCCCATCGTTTAGTAGATTCCATGAATAATCTTTATCGCATGATGTACGGCAAGGATCTTCTGAAGCTCGACATGATGAGTGCGAATTTAATTGTACATGCATTGATTGGGGAACCGTTTGCTCATGAACTTGATGAGTTAGCTGAGGAAACAGCCCGCGGCCTTATGCAAGGACAGCATTTCGAGACCATGCCCCTGATGCGTTGGCAATCCTCCTGGGAACACTATTCAACACTGTATAACGTCCACCAACTGGGTGTCAGCTTCCTGAGATAGTTTTTCAGGTTCTGACTGTCTGGCAAAACAAGGGAAGCTCGAGGTAACTCGACAACTATGACTGACAGTCATCGCTTACTGGCATCAGTGCTCGATAATGCCGTGTGGTGTTGGGATTGTTCGTACAACTTGACTTGGCATAATGACCGATTCGATGCTTTGGTGTTGTCTATAGCCCAGGCTGAATGGCTAAGGGCCAAGTTGGCTTCCCTCGACGGCAGTCAGGTGCAGCTTTTTTTGCTCGATCACCGAGGTCAGCCTCAACCGCACCAGGTTCGTATCCTCTCGCTGGAGGAATTATCAAGTCCTGATCGGTGGATGTTTGTCGCTGAGCCCTCTGTACCTGCATTGCACCCCCTCGACATCATTAACCAGCATCTAGTCAGCACGGTTCGCGAGAAAGACCGTGCCGTCCATGAGCTGCAGCAAACTGCCACGCAGTTAGCAGCCATTATTGCTTTCCAATCACAACTGGCTCAGGTAGAGCTTGATCTGGCACGTTTTTCTAATCTGGTCGTTGAACGACTGTGCCAATTGACCTCGGCTAGTTCTGCCTCAGTGCAGTTACTCCATGGTGATAACTTAATTACCACGGCAGCGGGGGGGGACGATGTAAACTTACATCAGCCACAGCCCTTGACAGGAAGTCTGGCTGAATCTTGCTTGATCAGTGGCAACTTAACCCTGTGTGAGGATGTGTTCAACGACCCTCGGGCACACAAAGAGACTTTGCCCCCTGATGCACACTCTGTCGTATTAGCTCCGGTATTTCATGGCGGTCAGGCTGTCGGAGTAGTTCGTCTGATGACCGTGCAACCGCAATACTTGACATCACATGACCTGCAAACCCTACAACTGATGGCGGGGATGCTTGGATCCGCCCTAGCGCACCAGCGAGATTTTGAACTTAGTACCCAGTTGATTGACCAGCGCACCACTGCTCTCCATGATTTGCGTCAGGAAGTACATCGTCGCGAACTCTCAGAACAAGCCCTGCTCGCCAGCATGGAACGCACTCAGGCCATACTTGAGACTTCACAGGAAGGCTTCCTCAGCTTTGACTCATCACTTTGTATTACCGGTTTGAATGCGGAGGCTGCATTGCTCCTAGGCGGTAAAAAGGCAGATCTACTCGGCTACAATATGTCCGAAGGCATCCTTACAGATCCCTTCTTAAGCCGACTACGTATGGGCATTACACAATTTAAAAAACATGGTCGTTGGCCTTGGTTAAAACGTAGACTAGAGCTTCCGCTTTACAACCTCAAGCATCAGCGCTTCATGGCGGAAATTAGCTTTAGTGCTACTGGCGTTGATAATTTTCTTGAATTCCATGCATTTTTACATGACATCACGGCTCGCAAACGCACTGAAGATGAGCTTAATTTACGGCAGAATATGCTTCGCTCAGTAACAGACAACCTACCTGCCCTGGCAAGCTGTATCGATCTGGCATTATGTTACACTTACGTCAACGAACGTTGCCGACATATCCTGAATCTGGGTTCGGCTGATATTTCTGGCCGTCCTGCCCGAGAGCTGATCGGAGCAGATGCTCCTCCTGCCATCGCTACCTGTTTCCATGAAGCCAAAGATAAAGGGCTAGCACGAACTGAGGCCAGCCTAGCGACACATGCAGGGTTGCGACGACATGAATTCCGTTGTATCGCCCAGCGTAACATCAATGGTCAAACTGAGGGCGTCTATGTCATCGCCTGGGATATTGAGGAACGATGGCAAGAAGAACAACGCCTACGCGATGCCGCTGCCCGGGACCCGCTCACAGGTGCATTCAACAGACAGGGGTTTTTACATGAACTGGAGCAGTTGCTGAATCAGCGCCCCCTACCTCGTCACGCGCTTATGTACCTGGATCTCGACACGTTCAAGACGATCAACGATGTACACGGCCATGCAAGTGGAGATGAAGTCCTGAAAGTCTTCACCGCGCGTCTGCGAGCCTGTGTTCGTGAACAGGATGCAATCTGCCGGATAGGTGGTGATGAGTTCCTGATTTTACTACGTCACATCGGTAGTCATGCTCCGGCGGAACGTATAGCCAACGACATCCTGATCGCAACACGAGAACCCATGGCTATTCAGGGGCTAAGACTCACCATGTCCACCAGCATCGGCATAGCCCTGCATGAAGGAGAAAACAGCTCTGCGCTGATTGACCGCGCTGATGCTGCTCTGTACCGGGCCAAGGCGGCTGGACGCAATGGCTACCGTCGCGCCTAATTTTCTAGGATTACGATAGGGATGGACTGCCCCTCAGCTTCGGTAGGTAAATCCTCATTATGTCCACAGCTCACACATTCAATCCAGTCTCGGCCACTCTGATCGTCACGACATCGTCGTATGCGATCCATAGCATGACATACTGGGCAAGTAGCTCCTGCAATAAACTGGCAGCGCGTACTCATGCTGTACCTTCCCAGCCATAATCACGCAATAATGCTGTCACCTCTGGAGCACGACCGAGAAACTGCTCAAAAACTTGAGCGGCAGGGAGTGAACCACCCAAGGCCAGGACGGTATCTCGATAACGCTTCGCCATCACAGCATTGATCTCACCTTGCGATTCTACCGCAGTAAATGCATCAGCTGCCAATACTTCAGCCCATTTATAACTGTAGTACCCAGCGGCATAGCCTCCCGAAAAGATATGGCTAAATCCATGTTGGAAGCGATTGAACACAGGCACCTGAATCAAGGATACCCGCGCCCTGACCGTATTCAGCATCTCTTGGACCTCTGCCTGACTATCAGGACAATGCTGATGACACGCTAGATCAAACCAGGCAAATTCAAGCTGGCGACGTGTCTGCAGTGCTGCCTGAAAGCGGCGACTTTCCACGACATGATGCATGATATCTTCAGGCATGCCATGACCTTGCGCATCTGACACCACCAGTGCCTTTAATCCCTCCTCACGATAGGCCAGGTATTCCATAAACTGACTTGGCAACTCCACCGCATCCCAAGCCACATGAGCAATCCCGTTGATGGATGGCAAGTCGATCCTGGTCAGCATATGTTGCAGGCCATGACCTAATTCATGCAACAAGGTGGTCAGTTCTGCATGGGTCAATCGTGCGACTCCCTGCGCATCAGGCGCTGCAAAATTGCAGGTCAACAGGGCTATCGGTTTTTGCAGGCTCCCATCTTCATAACGCCGTCGGCCGCATAGATCTGCCATCCAGGCGCCGCCACGCTTGTTCTCACGGGCGAATAAATCCAAATAAAACCCGGCGATCACCTGCTCCTGTTCGTAAACTTCAAAGTATTGTACCTCGGGATGCCATAGCGGAGCCTCAGCCTCCCTGACGTCAATACCCCACAGTTCCTTCAGCAGACAAAAAAGCCGTTTCAGCAGGCCCGGCACGGGGAAATACTTGCGCAGGGCTTCCTGGCTGAATGCATGTTCACGCTGTTTGATACGCTCTGATAAAAAAGCCATATCCCAGGCCTGCAGTTCATCCAGCCCACACAACTGTGCTTCCTGCTCCAAGGCAGATCGTTCACGCATGGCAGCCGCCGTCGATCTCTGAAGAAGCCCCTCAAGCAGCTGATCAATTTCACGCACAGAACCTGCCATGCGGCCACATAACGCCAAATCAGCATAATGCGCAAAGCCCAACAGGGAAGCCTGTTCCTGCCGCAAGCGCAGGATTTCCAGCAACACCGGCCCATTATCCCGTTCCTCAGGCCCATACTCTGAAGCACGGGTCACTTGAGCCAGGTACATTTGCTGCCTGAGCGCACGATCTTCACCGTAGGTCATCACGGCCAGGTAATCCGGCTCACGCAAACTCAAAAGATACCCAGGCTCCCCCGCAGCTTGTGCTTGGGCCTTCAAGACCTCACAACACGAGGCAGGTAACCCCCGTAACTGCTCTGCTTCAACAAGCAGACTGAAGGCTTGTGTAGCATCCAGAACATGCTCTGAAAACTGGTTCTGCAACCATGCCAAGCGTTGCATAATCTCGGCAAACCGGATTTTCTTATCTTGACGCAGCCCAACCCCGGTCAAACTGAACTCCAACTCTAACCAAATGAGCGCCTGGCGCTGTTCTCTCGTCAGGTCACTATTTTGTAGAACGCACTGAACCTGATGATACATACCTTCATGTTGCAATAAGTCCGTACTGTAGGTAGACCATGCCATGACCACGCTCTGGTAAGATTCACGCCAGGCAGGTGAGTTCATAACCGCATTCATGTGGCTGATGGGTGCAAACGTCTCTTCTAGATCAGCTTGCATATCCAAAAGTGGGCGTATGGCTGTAGCAAAGCTGGCTGGCGCAGCGGCCAGCGTATCCCACTGCAATTTGCATCGTTCTAACAGGAGCAAAAACTGTTCACCTTGCTGCTCGGGAACCAAATGAGAAAAATCAGGAAATGAAAATTGTGGCATGATAATTACACTTGGTGTCCGGGAAACCCGATAGTATCAAATCTGCCTAGGCTCGGGTAATGCGTATAGCACTCTTCTGCAAGGTTATCGACAATCTCGGCGATGCTGGTGTCTGCTGGCGCCTAGCTCGTCAACTTATACAGGCAGGCGCTTCATGCACCCTGTTGATCAATGAGCTTTCTACCCTGGCACAACTAGCTCCTTCCCTGCAGTTCCAACCTGTGCAGGATTTAGATGGCCTATGCATTATTCACTGGACAAATGACACGCAAGCCTTTGCCATGCTGGAGCAGGACGCATGGATCGGGTGCTTTGCCTGTGACTGGCACCCCCTCTTATGGAAGGCATTGGCCCAACAGGAACGGCCTCCCCGCCTGTATAACCTTGAGTATCTCGGCATGGAATCCTGGGTCGAAGGATGTCATGGCAAGGATTCCATCCATCCCACTACCGGCCTACGGCAGACCTTCTGGATTCCTGGGTTTAGTCCCGCTAGTGGTGGATTACTGCGAGAGGCCGGTCTGCTCGACAGGCATGAACAATGGAGACAAACTCCTCCTCAGCTGCCTGGCCTAGTGAACTGGCCTAACGCGGACCGCATACTTTCCCTATTCTGTTACGCCCAAGCTCCATTAGCTGGCCTTATCCAAGCCTTATCAGAAAACACTCTGTATAGCTACCTGCTCGTTTTTCCAGGCCCAGGCTTACAGGCCGTATCGCGCGTGCTGAACCAGCCCCTATCACCACACGAACTCATTCACCAAGGATCGCTTTCCATACATTGCCTCCCTTTACTGAACCACACTGACTACGATCTCGTTTTGGGAGCATGTGACCTCAACTTAGTCCGTGGCGAAGATTCTCTGCTGCGCGCCCACTGGGCCGGCCGCCCTTTGCTTTGGCAAGCCTACCCGCAAGATCAGCTGGCACACTGCGACAAAGTGACTGCCTGGTTAAATCTAAGACCTATCTCGCCTGCCTTTATCAAACTGCATCAGCGGTATAATCAGGGAACAGCCCAAACCGAAGATTTTTTGGCAGCTCTGGCATCTTTGGATGAAGAAACCCATTTAATACGCCAATTTCGAGCACAACTGGCGCAACAATCGGATCTTTGTTACCGACTTCTGGCCAACTTGCAGACAACCGTCGCCCTCATCTAGCAGGCAGCCCCCTGCATCCCTTACAATAGGCCGCCTTTAATTACCAGTTTCCAGGATTATTCATGAAAACCGCTCAGGAAGTTCGTGCCGGCAATGTCATCATGGTAGGTGGACAACCCATGATAGTACTCAAAGCCGAATACAATAAATCCGGCCGTAATTCGGCCGTTGTCAAAATGAAGATGAAGAACCTCTTGACTGCCCAGGGACAGGAAACCGTCTACAAGGCTGACGAGAAGTTTGAGCAGGTCATACTTGAGCAGGTTGAAGTCACCTATTCCTATTTTGCTGATCCGCTTTATGTCTTTGTGGATGCTGAATTTAACCAGTACGAAGTCGAAAAGGAAAACCTCGGCGATGCAGTCCACTTCATGGAAGATGGCATGTCTGAAACCATCGAAGTGGTCCTGTATGATGGCAAAGCCATCTCGGTAGAATTGCCCGTCACCATCGTACGTGAAATCGGATACACCGAACCTGCTGCCAAGGGCGACACCTCCGGTAAAGTCACTAAAAACGCTCGGTTGCTCAATGGCTATGAACTACAGGTCGCAGCTTTTGTTGAAATCGGTGACAACATCGAAATCGACACCCGCACCGGTGAGTTCAAGGGCCGAGCCAAGACCTGAGATGAGCGATATCCGCCCCACCGACATCCAGAATGAAAGCGTATGGGAATTTCCCATGCGTTACCCGCTCAAGGTGCTTGGTGAGGCATCTCATCCCATGCAAACGATTGTGGCGGAACTCCTGCAACGCCATATCGACGATTTTGATATGACCTCTTTGACCTGTCGGCTTTCAGCAGGAGGCAAATATATCTCGGTGAGTGCAGAGTTTACCTTGCACAGTAAAGAGCAGGTCAATCGCCTCTATGCCGATCTGGCTGCCTGCCCCCAGATCAAGCTGGTCCTGTGACCCGCCCTGAGATCATCAGACTCGGTCATGTTGACTACGCATCGACCTGGACAGCGATGCGTCAATTTACGGATAAGCGCGACGCGGGGAGTACAGACCAACTTTGGATACTTGAGCACTTCCCCGTCTATACACTGGGACAAGCCAGCAAGCCTGAGCACATACTGAGGCCTGGGGACATTCCGATAGTTCAAAGTGATCGTGGTGGACAAGTTACTTACCATGGTCCCGGACAGCTGGTTATTTATCTGTTGCTGGATCTGCGCCGCCTTAACCTGCATGTACGACAACTGGTCACTGCTATCGAGAACAGCCTGATCGCTACCCTAGCAGACCTCGACATCAATGCCCATGCCCGTTCAGACGCCCCTGGCGTCTATGTAAGCAGCCGAAAAATTGCATCCTTGGGGCTACGCATACGACGGGGTTGCTCCTATCACGGCCTGGCCCTGAACTATGATATGAACTTGGAACCCTTTAACCGCATTAATCCTTGCGGGCATGTCGGCATGGTCATGACTGATGTACGCCGGGAACTCAATTATGATGCTCCTCTTCTTTTTGTGACATGCCAGCAGACGCTGCTACAGCACCTGCAACAGCATCTTTGTTATACTG
>JABEVH010000099.1 GCA_013043915.1 Pseudomonadales bacterium | reverse complement strand
TGTGTTTTTTTTTATTTATTGTTTATTTCTTTTGTAGCCCAGTGCATGTTTGATACGGTGGTCAATAATACCGGGGTCATTCAGGCACAGACGATTATCCACCATGCAGGTCATATTGCCCTGATGGGAGACATGAACTCAGGCACGGTCAATGTCGGGGGGACGCTGGATGCCAGCGCACCTAACGGTGGCAATGGTGGAGCCATTGAAACCAGTGCAGCACATGTCAAGATTGCCAATGCCGCTGTGGTCACCACACAAGCCGCTCAAGGTAATAACGGTAATTGGCTGATCGATCCGGTGGATTTTACCGTGGCCAGCTCGGGCGGGGATGAAACAGGGGCACAGCTGAGTACAGCGCTGTCTACAGGCAATGTCACCATACAATCCAGCAGTGGTGGCACAGGTACGCAGGGAAATATTAACATCAACGATACCGTCAATCCTGTGACGTGGTCAGCGAATACCCTGACGCTGAATGCCTACAACAATATCAACATCAATGCCGTGATGAATGGTAGTGGTACAGCGACTTTGGCCTTGCTTTATGGGCAAGGGTCAAGCTCAGGTGCTTCATCAACCTATAATGTGAATGCATCGATTAATCTGTCTGCAGGAAATAATTTCAGTACCCAGCAAGGCAGTACGGGAGCAGTCATCAATTACACGGTGATTACGGCTTTAGGTTCTCTAGGAAGCGTAACCGGCACCGATCTGCAGGGCATAAACGGTAATTTAAGTACAAACTATGCCCTTGGTGCGAACATTGATGCATCAGCTACCAGTACAGCAGCTTGGTCGTGGTTTGGCGCAGGTTATCCCACCGGTTTTGTTCCCATTGGCTTTAATATACTGACGGACACAACGTCATCGTTCACCGGTATTTTTGAGGGGCTGGGGCATACGATTAAAAACCTAAATACTCAATTTAATTTTAATTCATCAGCTACAAATCCTTTATATGCAGGTTTGTTTGCAGAGACATCCTCGGCTTCAACGGTACGTGATGTAGGTTTAGTAGGTGGACAAATTACGGTCCAGAACACTACCCCAACAGCGCCGATGGTGACGGGAGGCTATATTTATGAGGGACAGTTGGTGGGCAACTCTGCAGGCGCCATCATCAATAGTTACAGTTCGGGGACAGTGACAGGATCCTCAGGTCCGGCCAATACCAGCGAATGGATTGGTGGCTTGGTTGGTTTTGCCAGCGGACAAATTACGTCAAGCAATGCTGCGGGTAACGTGACAGCTGATTCTGCTAGCCCACCAGCAAATGCTCAGACCATTTACGGTGGTGGCTTAGTCGGGGGTGATAATTCTGTCATTACCAATAGTTTTGCGACGGGCAATGTATCGGGGATTGGATTACAAACCACTAGCACAAGTTTAACGGCAAATACAGTTGATGTAGGGGGGCTGGTCGGTTATTACAATCCCATAAAGGCTAATTCGTTCATATCAATATCAAGTAGTCATGCTTCTGGGGCAGTATCAGGTGAGGGAATATTTGTTAATGTAGGAGGCTTGGTAGGCAACAACAGCGGGATTGTTAATCAAAGTTATGCCATTGGTTCGGCCTCAGGCACGGCTGTAGGACAGACATTATATAACTGCGCTAGCACCATGAGCGTAGGTGGTTTGGTCGGTTTAAATAGTACTCTGGCTAACAGGGTTAGTCTTAACGAGAACGGGGTTAGTCAGAGTTATGCCACCGGGTCGTTTTCAGGCACGGCCCAGGCTAGTGGCAGCGGAAATACATTGTACCTTGGAGGGTTGGTTGGCACTAATCCAGGGGGGGTTGTCAATAGCTATGCAACAGGAAATGGTACGGCCAGTTCGAATGGAAGTACCGTTTATTTGGCAGGTTTGGTGGGTAACAATAGCGGGTCGGGTGCATTGATTTACTACAGCTATGCGACGGGGCTAGTTCCCAGCGCGGGCGGCGGTTTGTATACTTCCGGATTAGTTGGCACAAATTCAGGTTCAATGGCCGCAAGCTTTTGGGATACGACGACTAGCGGTACGTCGTTAGGTGTTGCAACAGGTTCTATCAGCGGTAGCCGTGGCATGGCTACTGCCGATATGCAAAATGTTCTGAATTATACCGGAGCTACAGCGGCTAATGGTAACGTAAATCCAGGCTGGGATCTTACGAACATATGGGATGTATATAGCGGTTATACGTATCCCTTGCTGCGATCCTTTATGACGCCCTTAACCGTTACGGCACAGAATTTGACGGTGACTTACTCAGCGTTAGCGAATGCCGGAGATGCCAGCGGGATTGCCTGTTCAACGGGAACCTGTCCTACACAGAACTTCTTCAATGCATCGGGTTTTTCTGGTACCTCACAAGGTGCCACTAATGTGGGTACCTACGTGATCAATTCATCAGCATATTCGGATCAGCAGGGATATGTGATTACCTTTGTACCGGGGTCGCTAGTTATTAATCCTGCAACCCTAACAGTAACGGCTGGAAATGCTAGCAGAAGCTATGGACAAGCCAATCCAACGGTTGTGCCGACATACAGTGGTTTTATGGGGACTGATAATGCGACTACGGCATTAACGACACAACCTACCGTGGTGACCTCAGCGGTAGCGACCAGCCCCGTGGGTAGCTACGCGCTAACTCCGCAGGGTGCTGCCTCAAGCAACTATACGTTCAATTATGTATCCGGGTCGTTGACGATATCTCCGGAAATACTAGCCATGACAGCGAGTGCCACATCATCTACCTACGGATTGGCATTGCCGACATTGACAGGATATTTGTCAGGGCTGGTCAACGGTGACACGCAAGCGACCGTGTCGACAGGAACCTTGAACTTTACTTCCCCGGCCTCCATAACCTCAGATGTAGGTACTTATGCCATCAATGGTTCAGGTTTGACGCTCACTAATAATAACTACCAATTAGCCCAAGCTCCAAGCAATGCCATGGCTTTGACCGTTAACCCGCTGCCTTTGACGGTACAGGTGCAGGGTAACAAGGTTTATGATGGCACCACGGCGCTGAATAACCCAATATTTGTCAGTAATGCGCTTTCCACCAACCCTGTGACGATACAGGGGACGGCGGTTTATGCAACGACAGCGGGCTTAGGCGTGGGTATCAACGCTTCTGGGTTGACGTTTTCTGGCGCTCATGCGGCTGATTATTCGTTAACCACAACGACAGCTTCTGGCTCAGGCAACATTACCCCTGCCCCCTATTTTGATGTGTCTGCCGCACCAACTTCCCCTGCTGTGACGCCAGCCGGTTTGTCCCATGCTCTCCAAGAGGTGATACAGGGTGCTCAGGCTGATGCTCGTCTGCAGGTAGCTGATATGCATGTGGTATTACCAGGTAGCGACAGTAATAGTCAGTCGTTGTTGACAGTAACGGGTGATGGCATGCGGTGGCCGCAGTAATGGTCAGGGCAATTGGCGATAAAGGACAATTAAGGACCTCAGCATGATGCAGCGCTTAAAACTAGGAACCCTATGGGTGACAGGATTGATGTTGGCCGGTTGCGGTGGTGGAGCAAATACGACGGTTTTGCCTTCCTCGGCGGGCACTACCTCATCGACATCGACGAGCGGTAGTAGCACTCAGGCTTTTGTTACTCCGGCCAGTTCGGTGACAACACCCACGTATACAGGGACCTCGCTGTCTATTTTTCAGGCAATCAATACCGTTCGCCAATCTGTAGGTGTAGGTTTGCTGAGTCAAAATACCAATCTGGATACGGCGGCTCAGGCTCATGCTACTTATTTAGCCACACAATCTCCTCCGGCAGAAACGCATACGGAAGTATCGGGTAATACAGGTTTTTATGCGATTAGTCCTTATGCTCGCGCTGCCCTAGCAGGCTTTACGCCAGCTTCAGCATGGATAGACGAGGCTATAGGTAATGCTTCAACTTGTGCGAGCCAGTTGCTGGATACGGTCTACCATGCTCAGGAGCTATTAGGTGATATTCAGGAAGTCGGTATAGGGCTGAATGCCAACTGGGCTTGTGTGTTGGATGTAGCTACGGTGGCAGGAACCGCCAGCCTTCAGCTGCCTTCTAGTGGCGCGGGTGTTCCCGCCAGTGGAGGACAACAGATTGCATTGGGGACGGTTGCCGTTTACCCCTATAATAATGAGACTACGGTGCCAGCTGCGATGTCTGCTGGAGAAAATCCGGCGCCACCACTGCCATCGGGCTATAGCACGCCGGGCCATCCCATCATGGTCAGAGTTCATGTTGACAGTGCTAGCGATGTCCTGAGTGTCACGAACTTTGCGGTATCGGATAGCTCGGGGAGTCCCTTGACAGGCGCGGTGCTGGTCAATAGTGATGCTGTAACGGCATCAACGATGACGGTTATTGCTGATCCTAATATTGCTCCAGGGGTCGTATTCTTTGTGCCGCAAAGTCCTTTGGCCAGTCAGACGACCTATACGGTGGTTTTTGGCGGAGCACGTAATGGGACCGCGGTTCAGAATACGTGGAGTTTTACAACCCAGTAATTATGAGTCGACGTCAGGATCAGTTAACTTGTGCCAACCATGCGGAAAGTTCAAGGATTCTTGCCTGATCGAGCTGAAGGGCCAGTTCTGGGCCCTTCAGCTGACGATTGAGAACCTGAGACAGATCAGTTCGCTCAGCAACCTCTAAGGCAGTGCGCAAGCAGTCTCCCTGGGGGTAGGTGTCGCAGCTATGCCCCAAGCGGCCTTGAATATCAAAATGGCAGGCTTGTATAAAATCCAGCATACGCTTAGGTCTACGTAGTGCGTCGAGCGCTTTGAGTAAATTCAGGATCTCAGCAGCGTTCGCTCGTTCAATTTTATGCAGCTGTATGTGATGAGTAGCTACCAGCAGGGCTAGGTCTTGGACTTCTCGAGGTAGTTTAAGACGCTGACTCAAGGCTTTGATCTGGGGTAATCCACGCATACCGTGATCAGGATGATGTGGCCATTGATCGTGAGGTGTGTCAGCCTTGCCCAGATCGTGGAGCAGGGTAGCTACGCGGATGGCTAGGCTGGCCTGACCATGGGCAGACTGGTCAAGAGCCATCATGGTATGTTCTCCGGTATCCACTTCAGGGTGCCACTGTGGATTCTGGGGTACCCCGAATAAACGATCTATTTCAGTGAACCAGGGATGCATGGCTCCAACATGGCGCAAAACTCTGAAATAGACGGAGGGGTGTGCTCCCATCAGGGACCGAGCGGTTTCTTTCCAGACGCGTTCTGCCGTGAGGTCATTCAGTTCACCTGAGGCGGCAATGGTTTGCATCATCGCGTAGGTGGCCTCGGTCACCGTAAACCCCAGGTCAGCAAAACGGCTGGCGAACCGAGCTACGCGCAGAACCCGCAGAGGATCTTCGACAAAGGCCGGAGAAACATGGCGTAAACGCCGAGCACGTAAATCCTCTAGGCCCCCATAGGGGTCGATGAGTTCGCCATGTTCATCTTCAGCCATGGCATTGATACTGAGGTCGCGTCTGAACAAATCTTCTTGCAGGGTCACCTCAGGAGAGAATGCGACAGAAAAGCCTTTATAACCGCGACCTTGTTTTTGCTCGGTACGTGCCAAAGCATATTCTTCACCGGTTTGTGGGTGCAGAAATACAGGAAAGTCATGGCCCACCTGCCGGAAACCCCGAGCCATCATTTCATCAGAGCTGGAGCCTACCACCACCCAATCGCGCTCCTGTACGGGTAGCCCCAAGAGTCGGTCGCGTACGGCACCACCGACCAGGTAGATTCTCATGCTCATGATGGCGCTTCAGGGTTGGGAAGTATCTGGGTAGCTTGCCAGAGGTACCAACTGGCAGTACTACGATAAGGACTCCAGGCTAAACCCAGTCGGGTCAGTTCAGCAGGTTTAGGCTGCATACTCAGACGCTTCAATTTGCGGTACCCCTCGCGGACTCCAAAGTCTCCTACGGGAAGAATATCCGGGCGGGCAAGATTGAACATTAATAACATCTCAACTGTCCAGCGGCCTATCCCCCGTATTTGGGTCAGCTGATCAATCAGCGCCCTATCGGTCATGTCCCGGGCCTGTGCTTTATCAGGAATCTTGCCCATCAGTACGTGCTGCGCCACGTCCCTCAAGGCGGCTGATTTATGGGCAGAGAATCCACATAGCCGCAAGGTTTCAGCGGGACAGGCCTGCAGTTCTTCAGGGGTGGGCATGCCCTGGAAGTGTTCTTGCAGGCGTCTGAGCAGGCTGGCTGCAGCACGTCCATGTACATGCTGGTGAGCTATGGCATCCAGCAAAAACTCGTACGGGGTGAGTTCGGTACGCAGAGCAAGACGACAGATACCGACCTGGCTTACCAGATCATGCCAGTCAGTATCTAAGGAGGACAAAAAGGATAGCGGAGATTCATCAGTCATATGGCAATCTGGTGTTCGGTACCATCGGAAGTGATATGCCAGGATTCAGTAGGGGTCCCGTTATCATAGGACTCCAGATGAACATCAAATTTCCACAGGCGGTAGAGATGTTTGAGCATGGTTTCGGTGCTTGCCCCCAGTGGCCTCTGGTAGTGCTGTTCATGACGCAAGGTCATGGAACGGTCGCCACGCAGATCGATATTCCAGACCTGTATGTTGGGTTCATTCATGCTGAGGTTGTATTGGTCAGATAAGGCTTGCCTGACCTCACGAAATCCGTTTTCATCGTGTATGGCCTCAATCAGCAGATTTTCACTGCGCGGTAGATCAAGAACGCTGAACAGTTTGAAGTCTCGTATCAAGCGTGGACTGAGAAACTGCTGTATAAAACTTTCATCCTTGAAGTTTTGCATAGCAAATTTCAGCGTACTTAGCCAGGGTGAGCCTGCAATATCAGGGAACCATTGCTTGTCCTCAGCATCTGGATGCTCGCAAATTCGACGCAGATCCGTGTACATGGCATAACCTAAGGCATACGGATTGATGCCATTGTACCAAGGGCTATCGTAGGCAGGTTGAGCTATAACAGCGGTATGTGAGCGCAGGAATTCAAGTATGAAGCCATCGGTAACCAGGTCTTGGTCATAAAGATCGTTGAGCAAACGGTAATGCCAGAACGTAGCCCACCCTTCATTCATGACCTGAGTTTGGCGTTGTGGATAGAAGTACTGTGCGAGTTTACGCACAATACGAACTACCTCACGTTGCCAGGGCTCTAAC
>JABEVH010000098.1 GCA_013043915.1 Pseudomonadales bacterium | reverse complement strand
TCTCTCCTTGTGCTTGAGCGCCAAGACGCCACCTACCGTAGTTTAGGCAAACTACCCTAGGTGGATCCAGTCGGCAGCATCGGCACTGCCCTAAAGGGCAGCCTTGGCCTCAAGCCGACGACGGTGCAGGATAGGCTCTGTATATCCATTCGGCTGTGCTCGACCAGCCATAATCAGTTCCCGTGATGCCTGGAAAGCTATGCTTTGAGAAAAATTGATAGCCATGGGGCGATACAAAGGATCATGAGCATTCTGCTGATCTACGACAGCGGCCATACGCCGCAGTGACTGATCTACCTGCTCTTCGGTACAGATGCCATGATGCAACCAGTTGGCAACGTGTTGGCTTGAAATACGTAGAGTCGCTCTATCCTCCATCAGGCCTACATCATGAATATCCGGCACCTTGGAACAACCCACGCCCTGATCGATCCAGCGCACGACATAACCCAGAATACCCTGGCAATTGTTATCCAATTCCTGGCGAATTTCTTCCTGAGTCCAAGACGGATTGCTGACGACAGGAATGGTCAAAATATCATTCAGGGATGCACGCTCACGATGACGCAGTTCCTGTTGGCGAGCCTGTACCAAGACCTTGTGGTAATGCAACGCATGCAAGGTAGCCCCCGTCGGTGAAGGTACCCAGGCAGTGTTGGCACCAGCTAGCGGATGGGCAATCTTTGTTTCCACCATTTCTCGCATCATATCTGGCTTGGCCCACATACCCTTACCTATCTGAGCCTTACCTTCCAGTCCACAGGCCAAGCCTATGTCTACATTCCAGTTTTCGTAAGCAGAAATCCACTTTTGTTGACGCATCTGCTCCTTGCGTACCATGGGACCTGCTTCCATGGAGGTATGAATTTCATCACCAGTACGATCAAGAAAACCCGTATTAATGAACATGACACGATGACGTGCTTGCCGTATGCAGGCTTTGAGGTTGACCGTCGTACGACGCTCCTCATCCATGATACCCATTTTAATGGTGTAAGGAGCCAATCCCAGCGCCTTCTCCACACGCCCAAAAAGCTCATCAGCAAAGGCTACTTCATCAGGACCATGCATCTTGGGCTTGACGATATAAATTGAGCCTTGGCGACTGTTGCGGCGTTGTGTATGTCCTTGCAGGTCATGCAAGGCAATTGCTACGGTTACCATAGCATCCATGATACCCTCAGCCACCTCTTCACCATGGAACAACACCGCAGGGTTAGTCATTAAATGGCCAACGTTACGAACGAGAAGCAATGAACGACCATGTAACACCAAAGGACGCCCTTCTGGGCTGAGAAACTCACGGTCTGCATTCATTCGTCGAGTAACCATACGGCCACCCTTCTCAAAACTATCTTCAAGCGTTCCTCGCATCAAACCTAGCCAGTTGCGATATACCTCGGTCTTATCTTCACCGTCGACAGCAGCTACGGAATCTTCGCAATCTTGGATCGTGGTGATTGCTGATTCTATGTACAAATCCTTGACATGAGCCAGATCAGTACGCCCAACCTGATGAGAAGAATCAACTTGAATTTCAATATGCAGATTATTGTTTTTAAACAAAATACTGCTTGGATTTTCACGTGCACCTAAAAATCCAACCCAAGATTCGGGACAGCGCAACCCGACATCATGATCACCTAAACGTACACGCAACTGCTGGCCATCTATCCAATACAAAGAAGCATGCACATGACTACCCTCGGTCAACGGCAAGACTTCATCCAGGAAAGCCCGAGCGTACGCAATTACCTTCTGACCTCGCACAGGGTTATAGGCACTCCCTTTCTCGGCACCGCCATCCTCAGGGATCACATCAGTACCATAGAGTGCATCATAGAGAGAACCCCAACGCGCATTAGCGGCATTCAGCGCATAACGAGCATTTTTGAGAGGCACCACCAATTGTGGACCTGCCACGGTGCTTATCTCAACATCGACACGCTCAGGATCAACGGAGAAATCTTCTCCTTCATCAACAAGATAGCCAATACTCTTAAGGAAGTTTTTATATTCTTCGAGCGCAAACTCCTTGTGCTGGCCATGCCAAGCATCAATAGATGCCTGCAATTCATCGCGACGCTTAAGCAAGGCGCGATTCTTTGGCATCAAGTCAGCCAGAATTGCTTCAAATTCCTGGAAGAATACTTCAGGCTGGATGCCCGTACCTGGCAGCACTTCTTTCACGATCAGGTCGTGCAAGTTCGTAGCTACCTGCAAATTTCCCACATGGATACGCTCAGTCATGTCGCAACGTCCTCTTCAGATCAGCAGGCACATAGTCTAGCTAAAAGCACTAGGCCTGTGGAATAAAATATAGGGAGTCAGCTCTCTTGCGGTTCATCACGCAAAATCGTCCGCGCCACAAATAAAATCAGTTGTCTTAGCCATCGATGCGCGGAGTTGGCATGCAATTGTGGACTCCATGCCATTTTCAAATCAAACTCCGGTATAAAAAAAGGTGGAGGTTTGATAACCAGCAAGGGATTTTCAGCTTGTAGCCGTGCTACGCGAGTAGGCAAGGTTGCTATCAAATCCTTATTGAGGGCTAGCAATGCCGGCATTTGGTAATGCCGAGTAAAGATGGCAATTTTTCGTTTTTGACCGAGACGCTCCAGAGCTTGATCAATCCAGCCTAACCCGCCTGACTTATCCGGGTCCATACCAAAGCCCAAGCCCATGCCGGTCTTGCTGACCCATATATGATTGGCTGCAAGATAGTTTTTAAGACTAAGTCGGTTGGCAAACACGGCATCGCGATGCAAAAGACAGGAGAATGTATCTTTCCAGACGGTGATTTGATGAAATGATTGTGGCAAATCGACAAATCGGTTGATAGCCAAATCTACTTTGCCTTGCTCTAAGTCTTGTGCAGAGACATCAGATGGCGTTAGAAAATCCAGCACCACCCCCGGTGCCTCTGAACGCATCGCTTTGACAAGATAAGGAATCAATGTCGCCTCTGCATAATCGGAAGCCATAATGCGAAAAACACGATTGCTGCTGAAAGGCCGAAAATCTTGCTGCGGCTCAAGAACCTTGGCCATGTCTGCTAATAACGCATGTACCTGCGGAGCCAGCCCCAAAGCGCGTTCCGTCGGGGTCATACCTGAGCGTGACCGTATCAGTAACGGATCATTAAATAATTCACGCAACCTCTTGAGACCATTAGACATGGCAGGCTGCGTAATGCCTAGCTGTTCTGCCGCACGCGTGACGTTTCTCTCTTGCAAGAGCACATCAAAATATACCAAAAGATTAAGATCAACCCTATCTATATTCATGGCATGAATAGCGCACATAATAACTATAAATTGGATAAATTATGCCACAACTTCTATGATGGCGTCGTGTTATTCCCCCATTGAAGCATTGAGCAGGAGATGAAGCATGGCTATCGGTGATTACAACCGCGACGAGGAAATCGCCCGCATCAACAAGGATTGGGCAGAAAACCCCCGCTGGAAAGGCATAACCCGCACCTACACGGCAGAAGATGTTGTACGCCTGCGCGGTTCGCTCAAAGTAGAAAACACCATAGCTCGCCGCGGCGCAGAAAAGCTGTGGCAGCTTATCACACAAGGCGCCAAGCCCAGCTTCCGCCCCGAGAAAGATTTTGTCAACTGCATGGGCGCCCTGACCGGCGGCCAGGCTGTGCAACAAGCCAAGGCAGGCGTACAGGGTATCTACCTATCTGGCTGGCAAGTAGCTGCTGATAACAACAGCGGCATGACCATGTACCCCGACCAGTCCCTCTACCCCGTCAACTCGGTTCCTGCTGTCGTTGAGCGCATCAACAATGCTTTCCGTCGTGCTGACCAGATTCAGTGGCAAAAAGGCATTAAGGCAGGTGAAAAAGGCTACGTTGATTACTTTCTGCCGATCGTGGCTGATGCTGAAGCCGGATTTGGTGGTGTACTTAACGCCTACGAACTGATGAAAGCCATGATCGCTGCGGGCGCTTCAGGCGTGCACTTTGAAGATCAGCTGGCTTCCGTGAAGAAATGTGGCCATATGGGTGGCAAGGTGCTGGTTCCAACCCAGGAAGCTGTGCAGAAGCTGGCTGCTGCTCGCTTGGCCTCTGATGTCGCTGACGTCCCCACCATCGTGCTGGCTCGTACCGATGCCAATGCTGCTGATCTGCTGACTTCTGATTTTGATGAAAACGACAAGCCTTTCGTCGTTGGTGAACGTACGGCAGAAGGTTTTTACCGTACCCGTGCCGGCATTGATCAGGCCATCAGTCGTGGCCTGGCCTATGCGCCTCACTCCGATCTACTCTGGTGTGAAACAGCCAAGCCTGATCTGGCTGAGGCTAAGAAGTTTGCTGAATCTATTCGCAGCAAGTTCCCCGATCAGATGCTTGCGTATAACTGTTCACCTTCTTTCAACTGGAAGAAGAACCTGGATGATGCCACCATTGCCAAGTTCCAGCGTGAACTCTCGGCCATGGGTTACAAATTCCAGTTCATCACTCTGGCGGGTATCCACAACATGTGGTACGGCATGTTCCAGCTGGCTTATGACTATGCCCGTGAAGACATGTCTGCTTATGTCCGCTTGCAAGAAGCAGAATTTGCAGCTGCTGACCGTGGCTACACCTTCGTGGCTCACCAGCAGGAAGTGGGCACAGGCTACTTCGATGACATGACTACCGTGATTCAGGGCGGACAATCTTCAGTAACCGCACTGACCGGTTCTACCGAAGAAGATCAGTTCCATTGATCACAACTTAGCTGTATGAAAACGGGGCTTTATGCCCCGTTTTTTTTGGCTTAATAGCTACCTTTTTGTTCCAGAATCTCATAAAAATGATTTCCTATCACTAGGCTAGGGCAATGCGCTAACATTCGTTCATAAACATCTTCACTTGGAAATTCCGTGAAATATTTAACGTTGCTACTTGGCTTATGGGGGCTTTCATTTCCAGCCTTTAGTGTTCAAGAAGTCACTACTGTGGCACATGTTGATTTGAACCGCTATCTCGGACGATGGTACGAGATAGCCAGCTTTCCCATGTTTTTTCAGCGACATTGCTTACGCAACACACAAGCAGAGTACAGCCTCAACGAGCATGGGGAAATTTTGGTATACAACCACTGTGAAACGGCGAACGAACTGGAAACGGCTCATGGCCATGCCCATGTTGTACCGGGTAGCCATGGTGCTCGATTACGAGTTAGTTTTTTTTGGCCTTTCTATGGAAACTACTGGATCATTGGCCTGGATGAGCAGTACCGATGGGCTGTTGTCGGCGAACCGGGTCGGGATTATCTCTGGATACTTGCTCGTACACCCCAGCTAACATCTACTGAACTGCACAAAGCATTGCTGTCTGCCCAAGCACAGGGCTTTGACCTCAGTAAACTTCATTATACTTCACAAGATCCTGCCCATTGACTCATCGCGCTGGAGGAATAATTTTTTTATCCGTCATCTCGGGCTGCTCCAAGGCGGTGGGAGTATGGGGGGCTAGTTGCTTCATCAATTCATCCATCACCTGATGAATAGATTTAGCCTCCTCTGTGTCATGAGCACGCGATAGATCTTCAAGCCCCTGCTCCCAGTCAAAAGAAACACCTTGCAACCGATCAAGCAGGGCATTGGCCATATCCTGACGCTCATCCATACGCTGACTGCTTAGGTACTTAAGCGTATCTGACAAACGTTGTACTGTTTCATGGGCTTGGCGGTAACTTTGTTCATCCCGCTGAGCTGACTGGTAAGATTGTTCTGTACGATTGACCTCCATGTGCTGCTCGGTGGTCACATGATCCTTGGAGGATTGGTCCAATTCACGAATGCTGCGCGTCATCGCTTCGCCATGTTCCGCACTGTGCACGTAGTCCATGACCCAGCGTTTTTGCTCTTCTGTCATGTGCTGCCAGGTTAACGTTGAGGACACATTGCCTTGAAAATTTACAAGATCTCCAAAAAACGGCATTTTACCGGCCATAGCAAGCATCGCTTTTACCGTACTACCTCGCACTGCATTTTGGGCATGTGAGGATGCATATTGATTCACGGCCTGATCGATATTTCTGGATAGAATATCGTGATCTGATGTGTCTTGGTGATCATGGTGTTGGCCTACATCATCTCGGGTTCCCTTTTGTTTAAGCTGCTCTTCCACACGATTATAGAGTTGGCCTTGACTGTGTAAACTGGTCCACTCTTTGACGGTTTGCTCCTGATTGGCTCGGGAAAGATCTTTTTCATAGGTATTCTGCAACGTATTGATCATGGAGGCGCCAACAGCCAGAGAGGAAAGATGTTGTTCTGCCAAGGCCCCCTGTGAGGTCTGTTCTACACGGAAACGGCCGTCATCATTTTGCAGAAAATCTTGCTGATTATGCGGCGCGCTGACCTGATTCCAGGCCTGAATATTTCCCAGACGAAGATCCCCTTGGGCGATATTGCCTTGCGCGACAGACTGTGA
>JABEVH010000097.1 GCA_013043915.1 Pseudomonadales bacterium | reverse complement strand
TATTACATGTCGTCACCGAACGTACGGTCACTTCATCAACGCCAGCCAGTTCAAGTTTGTCTACCCACTTCTCATCCAGCAAGGTGCCTTCTTCTGCTAGAACCACTTCACTTCCAGGCTCACAGACATCAACGGCTAAAACCCGCCCAAGCACGCGATCGCGCAGTGGCTCGGTAATTTCACCACCATCGATAAGCGGCGTCATCGTTAAACCGCGACGTGTACCGCAATCATGATCAATGACCACCAGATCCTGGGCCACATCGACCAGGCGACGGGTCAGGTAACCTGAGTTAGCAGTCTTAAGAGCTGTATCTGCTAGACCTTTACGCGCACCATGCGTGGAAATAAAGTACTGCAGAACCGTGAGTCCTTCGCGGAAGTTGGCCTTAATAGGCGTTTCGATAATGGATCCATCCGGCTTAGCCATAAGACCACGCATACCCGCCAGCTGTCGAATCTGGCTTGCGCTACCACGAGCACCGGAGTCAGCCATGATATAGATCGAGTTGAACGATTGCTGTTCAACCATATCGCCATGGCGATCCCTTACACGCTCATGGGCAAGGTTTTCCATCATGACCTTGGCTACGAGGTCATTGGTACGTCCCCAGATATCAACAACCTTGTTATAACGCTCACCCCGCGTTACCAGACCCGCATTGAACTGATTTTCAATTTCACGGACTTCATCTTCAGCAGCTTCAATGATGCTTTGCTTCTGATCAGGAATCAGCATGTCTTCCATGCCTACCGATACGCCCGAATAAGTCGCTTGGGCAAAACCCAAATACATCAACTGATCTGCAAAGATGACCGTAGGCTTCAATCCCAAAATTCTATAGCAACTATTTAACAGTCGCGATAAGGCCTTTTTGGTCATGGGCTGGTTAGCAAGATCAAACGGCATGCCTTCAGGCACGATGTCCCACAACATGCAGCGCCCTGGAGTCGTATCAGCAAGAAAAGTCCGATCCACCTGCTGACCATCATCATTGATAGTCACTTCGCGCAGCCGCACCTTAACACGTGCATGTACGTCAACATGATGCGTCGCCAAGGCGCGCAAGACCTCAGGAATATCGGCAAAAACCATGCCTTCACCACGCGCATTGATACGATCGCGCGTGATGTAGTAAAGACCCAACACCACGTCCTGGGTAGGACCGATGATGGGGTCGCCATTCGCAGGCGAAAGAATGTTGTTGGTCGACATCATCAAGGCACGCGCTTCCAACTGAGCTTCGATAGTCAGTGGCACGTGAACGGCCATCTGATCTCCGTCAAAGTCAGCGTTAAACGCCGTACATACCAGCGGATGCAGCTGTATGGCTTTGCCTTCAATCAATACCGGCTCAAACGCTTGCAGACCCAAACGATGCAACGTAGGAGCGCGGTTTAGCATTACGGGATGTTCGCGGATCACCTCGGCCAGAATATCCCATACCACCGGTTCTTCGCGCTCAACCATTTTTTTGGCAGCTTTGATGGTTGTCGCCAAACCCTTGAGTTCCAGCTTGCCAAATATAAAGGGTTTGAAAAGCTCTAATGCCATTTTCTTGGGCAAACCGCATTGGTGCAGGCGTAATGTAGGGCCTACCACAATCACCGAACGGCCGGAGTAATCGACGCGCTTACCCAGCAAATTCTGACGGAAACGACCCTGTTTGCCCTTGATCATATCAGCCAGGGACTTCAAGGGGCGTTTGTTAGTGCCCGTAATGGCCCGGCCGCGACGGCCATTATCCAGCAAGGCATCTACGGCTTCTTGCAGCATACGCTTTTCATTGCGCACGATGATGTCCGGAGCCGACAGCTCCAGCAAACGCTTGAGACGATTATTTCGATTAATCACACGGCGGTACAGATCATTTAGATCTGATGTAGCAAAACGCCCACCTTCCAGAGGTACCAGCGGACGCAAGTCAGGAGGCAGTACCGGCAGAACTGTCAAAATCATCCATTCGGGACGATTAGCTGACTCTTTAAATGCCTCCATGAGCTTAACGCGTTTAGTCAGTTTTTTTAGTTTGGTTTCTGACGTCGTATTGGGAATTTCTTCACGCAGAGAAACAATCTCAGATTCGAGATCGATTTCTTGCAACAAGGCCTGAATAGCTTCAGCACCCATGCGCGCGTCGAACTCATCCCCAAATTCTTCCAGGGCGGTGTAGTACTCTTCATCATTGAGGAGCTGACCACATTCCAGCGTTGTCACGCCTGACTCAATGACAACAAAACTTTCGAAATACAGTACACGCTCAATATCACGCAGCGTCATATCCAGCATTAAGCCAATACGAGAAGGTAGTGACTTCAAAAACCAAATATGCGCAACCGGTGAGGCCAGTTCTATATGCCCCATGCGTTCACGACGTTCAGTAGCCAGTGTGACTTCTACACCACATTTCTCACAGATCACACCGCGGTGCTTCAGTCGCTTATATTTACCACACAGGCACTCATAATCCTTGACTGGGCCAAAGATTTTAGCGCAAAAAAGACCGTCACGTTCGGGCTTAAACGTACGATAGTTGATAGTTTCCGGCTTTTTAACTTCGCCAAATGACCAGCTGCGGATCTTTTCAGGAGATGCCAGTCCAATACGAATTTTATCGAACTCTTCACTCTGTCCGCGATGTCTCAACAGATTCTGCAAATCTTTCACAGGACTACCTCCACCAGGAGCTGCATCTTTTTGCTGACGGGCTTATCGCCCGCCATCCAGTACCTAATCACTTCAGCTTGTTTAGTCCGAATCCAATTCAATATCGATACTCAAGCTACGAATTTCCTTGATAAGAACATTAAAGGACTCAGGCATGCCTGGCTCCATACGATGATCACCATCGACAATATTCTTATAGATACGCGTACGACCATTGACATCATCAGACTTGACCGTCAGCATTTCCTGCAGGGTATATGCAGCCCCATAGGCTTCCAGTGCCCACACTTCCATCTCACCAAAGCGTTGGCCTCCGAATTGGGCTTTACCTCCCAACGGCTGCTGCGTAACCAGTGAGTACGACCCGGTAGAACGCGCATGCATTTTGTCATCCACCAAGTGGTTGAGCTTGAGCATGTACATATAACCCACGGTCACGGGACGATCAAAACGCTCGCCCGTACGGCCATCATAGAGCCACTGCTGGCCACTTTCAGGCAACTCAGCCAGACGCAACAGTGCTTTAATTCCACTTTCATGGGCGCCGTCAAATACCGGAGTAGCCATGGGGACGCCAGCACGCAGGTTTTTGGACAGATTAAGGACCTCATCATCACTGAGTGACCCTACATCCTCCTTTAGCCCATCGACACCGTTATATATCTTTTCGAGGAACTGACGCAGTTCGCTGGTCTTGCGTTGCTCATCAAGCATGGTTCCAATGCGCAAGCCTAGACCTTTGGCTGCCCAGCCCAAATGCGTTTCAAGTATCTGACCCACGTTCATGCGTGAAGGCACACCCAGCGGATTGAGCACAACATCCACCGGCTCACCATGTTCATCATAGGGCATGTCTTCAACCGGCATAATGACGGACACCACACCCTTGTTACCGTGGCGTCCCGCCATCTTGTCTCCCGGCTGAATGCGACGCTTCACGGCCAGATATACCTTGACGACTTTTAACACACCATGCTGAAGCTCATCGCCGGCACTGATCTTGCGCTTTTGCTCCACAAACCTAGCTTCGATCGCTTCTTCACGTTCTTTCAGATAATCACGTGTACGTTCAAGCAGTTCAGTAGTCGCTTCATCCATCGGACGCAGATCGAACCATTCTGAGAACTTAAGTCCATCCAGTATTTCAGCCGTAATAGCGGCACCTTTTTTCAAGCCGGCGCCACCGTGAACCTTTTGATTCAGCAGGGATGGACGCAAGCGTGAACATGCAGCCTCTTCAAAAATACGGTACTCTTCCTTCAAGTCCTTGCGGTAAGCATTAAGGTGCTCTTTTTCAATCGATAAGGCACGCGTGTCCTTTTCCAGACCATCGCGTGTAAAGACCTGAACGTCAATGATCGTTCCTTTCGTGCCCGAAGGAACACGCAGGGAGGAGTCCTTAACATCCGATGCCTTTTCACCGAAGATGGCTCGCAAGAGTTTTTCTTCAGGACTGAGTTGTGTCTCACCCTTAGGTGTCACTTTGCCTACCAGGATATCTCCCGCATTGACTTCAGCGCCGATATAGACAATCCCTGCTTCATCTAGCTTGGATAGTGCTGCTTCACCGACATTGGGAATATCAGCCGTAATTTCTTCTGATCCCAGCTTGGTGTCACGGGCGATACATTGCAATTCCTGGATATGGATCGATGTAAACCGGTCCTCCTGAACCACACGCTCAGAGAGCAGAATGGAGTCTTCGAAGTTATATCCATTCCAGGGCATGAACGCCACACGCATGTTCTGCCCAAGAGCCAGTTCACCCATATCGACCGACGGGCCATCTGCCAGAATATCACCACGAGCAACCGTGTCACCCACATTGACGATGGAACGCTGATTAATACAGGTGTTCTGGTTGGAACGCGTGTATTTGGTCAAATTATAAATATCAACCCCGGCTTCACCTGCCTGGACTTCCCCATCAGCGACACGTACCACGATACGAGCAGCATCCACCGTATCGATGACACCGCCGCGACGCGCTACCACGCAAACACCTGAGTCGCGGGCAACGTAACGTTCCATCCCAGTACCCACCAGGGGCTTCTCTGAACGCAGCGTCGGTACTGCCTGACGTTGCATGTTGGAACCCATCAAGGCACGATTGGCATCATCGTGCTCAAGGAAGGGAATCAGAGATGCCGCCACGGAGACCACCTGACGCGGCGATATATCCATATGAGTCACTTTGTCAGGCCCCACCACCGTAAATTCATTCTTATTACGTACGGTGACCAGATCCTCCACAAAGCGGCCTTCGCCATCGACAGCAGAATCTGCTTGCGCAATGACAGCATCGCCTTCTTCAATTGCTGACAGATACTCCGTCGCATCGGTAACCTGACCATCTGCCACCTTACGGTAGGGACTTTCCAAGAAGCCATACTCATTGGTTCGTGCGTACACAGCCAATGAATTGATGAGACCGATGTTCGGGCCTTCTGGCGTCTCAATTGGACAGACACGGCCGTAATGCGTTGGATGCACGTCGCGCACTTCAAAACCTGCACGTTCACGCGTCAATCCACCAGGGCCTAAAGCAGAAACACGACGCTTGTGCGTCACTTCAGACAGGGGATTGTTTTGATCCATAAACTGCGAGAGTTGCGACGAACCAAAAAACTCCTTGATCGCTGCGGATACCGGCTTGGCATTCACCAGATCCTGGGGCATCAAGTTTTCTGATTCAGCCACGGACAGGCGCTCCTTGACCGCCCTCTCCACGCGCACCAGACCCACACGAAATTGGTTTTCAGTCATTTCACCGACAGAACGGATACGACGGTTACCCAGATGATCGATATCATCCACTTCACCCTTACCGTTACGGATACTGATCAGCGTACGCAGGACATCAATGATGTCCTCTCGACTGAGCACACCTGAACCTGTCGACAACTTCCGGCCCAATCGGCGATTGAACTTCATGCGGCCTACATTGGAGAGGTCGTAACGTTCAGCTGAGAAGAACAAGTTCTTGAACAGGTTTTCAGCTGCATCGCGGGTAGGAGGCTCACCCGGGCGCATCATGCGATAGATTTCAGCCAGGGTTTCCAGCTCTGAGTGTGTGGTATGTATTTGTAGGTTATCGGAGATGAATGAACCGCGATCAAGGTCATTGGTGAATATGATATTAAAACTTTCTAAACCTGCAGACAGGATTTTGTTCAGCACTTCTTCAGTGACTACCGTATTGCATTCCACCAAAACTTCCTGGTTTTTAGGATGCATGAGGGTAGCTGCCACGACTTTACCGATCAGGTAGCTTCCTGGAATCGAAAGCTGCTTGATGCCGGCTTTCTCGATTTCACGAATATGGCGAGGCGTTATACGTTTGTTGGCCTCGACAATAACACGATCAGCCCCGCTCACATCAAAGGAGAGCGTTTCACCTTTCAAACGATCAGCGATCAGGTCAATGCTGAAACCCTGGTCACCGACATGCACGCGCGTCGTCTCGAAGAACATCTCGATGACTTGATCGGCGTTATAGCCGAGCGCACGCAAGAGTACTGTCGCTGGTAACTTGCGACGGCGGTCAATACGCACATACACCAGATCCTTCGGATCAAATTCAAAATCCAGCCAGGAACCACGATAAGGAATAATCCGGGCGTTGTACAATAGCTTGCCCGAAGAATGTGTTTTTCCCTTGTCGTGGTCAAAAAACACGCCCGGGGAGCGGTGTAATTGCGAGACGATAACCCGCTCGCTACCGTTAATGATAAAGGTACCGTTTTCCGTCATCAACGGCAGTTCACCCATGTAGACTTCCTGCTCACGGATGGACTTGATACTTTTGGGGGTCGTTTCACGATCATAAATCATGAGACGTATCTTTACACGCAGGGGTGCGGCGTAAGTCATGCCACGGAGGATGCACTCACGCACATCGAACACCGGCTTGCCCAGACTGTATTCAACAAATTCCAGAGCAGCATTTCCTGAGTTGCTATCGATAGGAAATACTGAACGGAATGCTGCCTGCAGACCTATATCCTGTCGCTTGGACGGCGGCAGCCCTTCCTGCAGGAAGGATCGGTAGGAGTCTACCTGTATCGCCAACAAATAGGGCACATCCATGAGTGCCGGCAGGTTGCCGAAGTGCTTGCGTATACGCTTTTTCTCGGTGTAAGAGTATGCCATCGTGGTCCTCAGCTCTAGCCTCTGGTTCGCATCCCCTGAAGGGAACGTGCAACGTTCTCTCGACCTGCCCATGCAGCAGCCTCTGAACAGGGCGTCTGTTCACAGGCTGCCACACAGCCTTGTAACAACAAAAGGCCGGTGACCCTCAGGTCACCAGCCCTGCCTTCGCATCCACTAACTGCAAACGCGAAAGCCTTCCAACACAACGGATTACTTGACTTCCACCGTAGCGCCGGCTTCTTCCAGCTTCTTTTTCATGGCTGCAGCATCATCCTTGCTGACAGCTTCTTTCACAGCCTTAGGCGCTGCTTCTACCAGGTCCTTAGCTTCTTTCAAACCCAAGCCGGTCAGTTCACGCACCACCTTGATGACGTTGACTTTGTTGGCACCGAAGTTAGCCAGAATCACGTTAAATTCTGTCTGTTCTTCAACTGGAGCAGCGGCAGCGGCAGGCCCGGCAGCAGCAACAGCCACGGGAGCGGCAGCGCTAACGCCAAACTTGTCTTCCATTGCCTTGATAAGGTCAACCAGGTCCATCACCGACATTTCGGAAATGGCATTCAGGATATCTTCTTTGGACAGGGCCATTCTTTTTAACTCCACAGAAATAGGTATAGGTTACAGGCCTGCTTATTAGGCAGCCTTCTGATCCTTGACTTGCGCCAGGGCACGTACAAACTTTGTCGGTATTTCATTAAGCGTACGGGCAAAGTTGGTCACCGGTGCCTGCATCAGTCCTAGCAGCATGGACAAAGCCTGATCACGGGTCGGCAAGGTGGCCAGGACATCAATATCCTTAGCGCCATACTTGCGGCCACCCACGGCCAGAGCTTTGACTTCCAAACGCTGATTGTCCTTTGCAAAGGCTTTGAACAAACGGGCAGCAGCACCCGGATCGTTCAAAGACAGAGCAATGATGGTCGGACCTACCAGGTCGTCATGCAAACACTCAAAATCAGTGCCTTGCATGGCGCGACGCGCCAGGGTATTACGCACTACACGTATAAAAACACCCTGTTCACGTGCCTGAGCGCGGAGCTTGGTCATCTGCCCCACTGTCAGGCCACGGTAGTCAGCCAACACGGCAGACAACGCAGCGGAGGCTGCCTGACTAACTTCGGCGACGATTTGTTTCTTGTCGTCCAGCTTCAGAGTCATATTTACCTCCCATTGACGGATGGTTACCGAATGACGATAACCGCCTCGTGCCTTTACGACACACCCCTTGCGGGGACATCGCGGGTTTCAGCAAAGCCAAAAACACCGCGTCTACACAGGCTATTAAGAACAGCAACACTGCTCACCTGTGGTCTTTGACGCATCACATGATTTCTGATGAAACCTTGTGATCTCAAAGTTCTTTTCGCCCAGCAACCTAAATCAGGCTCCTAGCGCTGCCTGATCGATCACCAGGCCAGGGCCCATGGTGCTCGACAAGGTAATCTTTTTCACATAAATACCCTTGCTGGTGGCAGGTTTTGCCTTTTTCAGGTCAGCAACCAGAGTTTCTACGTTGGATCGAATAGCTTCAGGCGTAAAGCCCATCTGACCAACCTGTGTATGTATGATACCTGCCTTGTCAACGCGGTAACGTACCTGACCTGCCTTGGCATTGCGAACAGCACCGGCCACATCAGCCGTCACCGTACCCACCTTCGGGTTGGGCATCAATCCGCGCGGACCCAAGATTGTACCGAGCTTACCGACAACACGCATAGCATCAGGGGAGGCAATGACCACATCAAAATTTAAGTCGCCACCCTGGATGCTGGCCGCCAGATCTTCAAAACCAACGATGTCCGCTCCTGCCTCACGCGCTGCATCAGCATTGGCGCCTTGGGCAAATACAGCTACACGCACCGTCTTGCCCGTACCTGCGGGCAGTACCGTAGCACCACGTACAACCTGATCAGATTTACGCGGATCTACGCCGAGATTGACAGCTATGTCGATGGATTCCTTGAACTTGGCCGGAGGCAGGCTATTGAGCAGAGTAACAGCTTCTTCAACCGTATATTGCTTACCTACCTGTAACAGGGCAGCGATGGCTTGTTGACGCTTACTTAGTTTAGCCATGATCAAACCCCCTCAACATCAATGCCCATGGAACGGGCTGACCCAGCAATCGTACGTACAGCAGCATCTACATCAGCGGCGGTCAGATCTGGTTTTTTCAGTGCAGCAATTTCTTCAAGCTGTGCACGGGTCACTTTACCTACTTTCTGCGAATTGGGGCGTGGCGATCCACTTTTTAAGCCCAATGTCTTTTTCAGCAGCACCGAAGCCGGTGGTGTTTTCAAGACAAAGGTGAATGAGCGATCGGAGTACACCGTAATGACGACAGGTGTCGGCATGCCCACTTCCATTTTCTGCGTAGCCGCATTAAACGCCTTGCAGAACTCCATAATATTTACGCCCTTCTGACCCAGCGCCGGACCCACGGGTGGTGAAGGATTTGCCTTGCCTGCAGGGATCTGCAACTTGATATAGGCATCAATTTTCTTAGCCATGATTTACTCCGCGGGTACCAGCGCCTTTCGGCTCCCCATGTTATTGAGCACATTAAAATGCACCCAAGTTTTCAGGTTTTTTCAACCTGGTTAAATTCAAGCTCAACCGGTGTAGAACGACCAAAGATCATGACAGCCACCTGTAGGCGATTCTTGTCATAATTAACTTCTTCGACCACACCATTGAAGTCAGCAAACGGTCCATCAACAACTCGTACCACTTCCCCCGGCTCAAACAGGGTCTTGGGCCGTGGTTGATCGGCATTCTGATGCAGGCGATTGAGAATCGCATCAGCTTCACGATCTGATATCGGTGCTGGCTTATCCGCCTTGCCGCCGATAAACCCCATCACCTTGGGGCAAT
>JABEVH010000096.1 GCA_013043915.1 Pseudomonadales bacterium | reverse complement strand
TTTTTTGTTTTTTTGTTTTGTCGGTTTTTTTGTTTGTTCAGGCAATGCTTCGCCTGCCCTGAGATCAACGTGCACAGGTTCAGGAGCAGGGGTCATCGCTTCTAATTGCAGTAGAGCATGGGAAGTATTCAGGGGCGCTTGCCGTAGCTGGTGGCGCAGCTCACCATAAGCCTGCAGGCGTTCAGCAGGGCTATCCTGCACGGCTAAACGGGCATGTATAACCTGCCATTGCTGCCACCAGGCCTCCATCTGTAATAAATGTTCCAGACGTTGCTGGCGTTGTATTTCAAGGTTGCCATCCAGAGCTGGAAGTTTCTGGATTTCATCCTGTATACCCAGCATGGCATTCATCCACAGCGGCAAATTATCCATGTCCGGTGGATCTTGCAGATAATTTTGAAACTGTTTATCCAAAGTCGACCAAAATTTATGGGCTTGCTCATGCTTACCTATTTCCTGGCAGCGTATCTTGATGGTTTGCAAAGCAATTTGAACCGATTCATCATCAAGATGCAGTTCTCGCCAACGTTGTTCCAGGTACTCAGCCCGGGGAAGGTACAGAGGCTGCACGGATGCCGCTGCGTGTTGAATAATTTGGGCTCGCAGCTCGTCGATCAGATGCTGCTGCTGTGCAGCCTCTCTTCTCTGTTTTTCATAAACATCGAGCTTGTCGCGAGCAATACGGTAAACTGTCTTGTCGTGATTGCGGCTTTCCTGCGCCAGAATACGCAACAGGGCTTCGCTATGAATGCGTTCAGCTGCAGCTAATCGCAACGAAGCAATCGAGGAATGCAGGGCGATTTCTTCCAGATGCATCTCATCCTGCAAGCAGGTAACAGCTGCCTGTCTGATGCGTAAATCCACCTGACTTTTTATGATACGGGTCAGTATGGTAGCTAGACCCACTTCAGACAGGCGTTGCAACCGGTACGGCAAGTCATCTTCACCGGTCAGAGGTGATTCCAGTCTGACTATAAACCTGTCCCAGGCTGCATCACGAACACCTGCATCCAGGTCTCGTTTAGCTCTGTCCAGCAGCAAGGACATATCCAATATACGAGCCACGGCCTCGCGCCGTACCAAAGGCTCGCTATCTTCAGTCGCCATACGATCCACCAAGGGATCACCTTCAGCAAGACGAAGCAACGCTTGGCAGCGAACCTGCGCACGAGGACTGTCCCAACGGGGGCGTAAGAATCGGTCAAGCATGATATCCTGGCTTTAGCTGTTCAACATGGAGGAAATGCGCACATCCTTGGCTTTCCAAAGCTCACCTATCCATGACTGGAACCTGTCGCGGTATTGTGCGTCATTTTCATAATCTCTACCACGAAAATCCGCTGGAATAACGCACTCTTGCACATGGATTTTAACATGTCGCAATCGACCACAGGCCAGATCAGCCAAGCTAGGTACCCTATCAGGGTACACCAAGGTCACATCCAGCGCCGACTGCATGCTGGGTCCAAGGGCAGATAGGACAAACGCTACGCCCCCCGCTTTGGGTCGGAGCAAATGTTGATAGGGCGATTGTTGCTCTTTCATTTTATCAGGAGATCGGCGGGTTCCCTCCATAAAGTTGACAACAGCTACCGGATGTTCATGAAAAGTGGCACAGGCTTTACGTGTGTTCAGTAAATCCTCGCCTTTTTTCTCGGGGTGTTTTTCCAGGTAGCTCTTGCTGTAGCGTTTCATAAATGGCATGTTCAGGGCCTTGCAGGCAATACCGAGGAAGGGGATGTAGATAAGTTCATATTTTAAAAAGAACTTCAAAAATGGAATGCGGTGATGAAAAATATTAAACAACAGAATAATGTCGACCCAGGATTGATGGTTGGGTAGCAGCAGATACCAGCCATTCGTTTTGAGGTCATCAGGCATATCAATATCGATACGTATAGGAGGAATAACTGCAAATAACAGGTTTTTATTGCCCCAGACCCATGCCTCGGATACGTGATGAATGCAGGGGACCAAACGGGAACGCAACGGGGACATTGGGGTAAATAGCGCCAGCAAGACAATCACAGAACCCATGACCGCTGTATTCAGAAAACCTATGAGTAAAAAAAGCAGAGCACGTAGCCAAGGCATTCACAGTATTCTCGATAAAATTTAGGTAATAACTGTCCTAACAGGATAGGTCAATTATCAATCTCCGCGAGAATCTCCTCACTTTCCATCTTTACAGGATCTTCGATAGACCCCCCCCCCCATTTTTCAGGGGCCCGCGTATAAGGAGCAGTCATTGACTGAGGGAGGGGAGGATGTCAATCACCGAGGAAAATTTTGGTAAAGAGGTCAGGGGAGGATGATAACGAGCCAGATATCTGACGACTCCTTGAGCGCAGACATCAGGGGTGCGGCTGATCCAGAATACACGACGCATTCCGCGGGTAACGCCGACATAAGCTAAGCGATGTGCTTCATCGCGCAAAGCCTCGGAATACGACTGGCGCATTCCAGCCTGTCGGTAAATAGCGTCGCGCAGTGGGTGCGACTTGCCTAGCAGGCAATCACCTACGATGATGGCCACGGTGGCCTGCAGGCCTTTACCCCCATGTAAGGTCTGTAGATTAACGCGCTTTAAGAGTGAGGTATTTAGCCGTTTTCTGATCTCGGCTAGATCCTGTTTTTTTCTCGCCAATACCATCAGTTCAGGTACATCCTGCCTGAGTTGCTCCATGATCAGGTGAATGATACCGGTGTAAAAATCTTCGCGCAGGCAATAGTGCATGATGCCGTGATCATCCTGCTTGGCAGGGCGAGCGGCTAGGACTTGGTGCTGGGTGCGTAAGGTGACAGGTTCTAGTAATCTGCGGGCATCCGCTACAATGGGCGCTGCACAACGAAAATTTTCGCTAAGTGTCAGCTGGGGTTGGCATGTTAAGGCGTGATGACCGGGAAAATGCTGCTGAAAATTCAGCAAAAACTGAGGCGATGCCCCTCGCCATGCATAGATCGATTGCCAGTCATCCCCGATAGCCATGATGCTGCAAGGCAGGGATAGCCGGCGTTGACAAGATTGTATCCAGTGTACAATTTGGGCGGAAATATCTTGAAATTCATCGATCAGTATATGCTGCATACATGCTGAAGTTTCTGTATGGCGAAATGCGCCATGAAATGTTTTTATGCCATGTTTTTCATGCAGATAGTTTAGAAAGTAGGGCCAAAATACTTGGGTTGCTTTCCAGACCAGGTGCTCTAGTCCCTTTAAGGATGAGGGAGGATCTGATCGTGCAGGGTCTAGCCCCAAACATTCCATAAAATCCGCTGTTTGTAAGAGAACTTCCTGTAAATTTGCCGACGTAGATTCACCCGCCAGATTCAGGCGGCACTGTGGAATAGGTAGGGTGGGGGAGTATTCTGAGTTCTCATGCTCATAACACAGCAGTTGTTGCAGGAGAGCCAGGTCGTCGTGGTTACGTATATAGATATAGGGTTGTAGACATCCATGGGCAATAATATGTTTTCTGAGATGCCAGGGTGTCATATCCCCATCACCGGTTTCCTGAGCTAAGCCATCCAAGAATACCAGAGTACCGTTGCTCAGCTGGCCTTGCGCATGAAACGGGTAGCCATCTACCCTAAAATGATGCTTAGGGTGGGTCTTCAGGCCTTGTGGCCAGAGCTGCTTGGCGACTAAGTGGATACACAGATGTTCTGATAAGGACCGGTCATAATGAGCAGCCTGTTGTAACGTCTGTGCTCTTTCAGCGACGTGGTTGGGCTGTGGAGTTATTTTTTTCAATGAAGATGCCTGCAGAAGCAATATCTCACCTACGCTGTGGCGAAACTGCGGATGTTCACGATAACAGGCCGCATAGGCCTGATTGAGGAGTTCATGCTGCTCGTTGCTCAGGTGGCTTGATACCAGGAGGTTAGGGGGGAGTGATGTATTGGCTGATGCTGGTCCCAGCAATTCAAAGAATCGGCACTCGCCATGTATCCGCATCATCTGGGTCAGACGACTGTGAAAAGTGCTTACTATGCTTTGCCAAGGTGTATTCATGCCCAGCATTAAGGACCAGCGTTGCAGCGCTTGACGCAGATCAGCACAGGAGGCACGAGTAAATGAGAATACGGTTAAGGTGTCGGCTGAGATGTTAAGAAAATGCACCATAAAAAGTACACGCAGTACCAAGGTGGTAGATTTGCCAGACCCGGCAGCAGCGCTGACACAGGCTGAAGGGTGATCACACAGAATCATTTGCCACTGTGCCTCCGTAGGTGCTGGCATCAGTCCGGCATCGACCCAACGTGATACGGTTTCTCGCATGGCCAAAACAGCAGCTGGAGTCACAGGCATCCGGTCGGGGCCATAGACGGATTCAGGCCCGTGTAGCCAGGCACGCATGATTTTGGGATACCAGTTCATCGAAGGGTTCTCCATAGTCGGTAGTAGTCACGGGATTGGCTGAACAGGTCCTTGTGGTTCATCCCGGGCGGACTTACTCTGAGCTTTAATTTTTTCATGGAGATGTCAGAAAAATGAGCGGTCCATTGCAGTCGTTGCGTATTCTGGACTTCAGTACCTTATTGCCCGGGCCTTTTGCCAGCTTGATGTTGGCTGATTTAGGCGCTGATGTGCTGCGTATAGAATCGCCAACGCGCCCGGATCTGGTGCGCGTCCTGCCTCCTTATGTCAGAGGCGTATCCGTGGTTCATGCTCATTTAAATCGCAATAAGCGCAGTCTTGCCGTGGATCTCAAACAGCCTGCGGGTCATGAGATCATGGTGGCTTTGCTCAAGCAATACGATGTTGTGATTGAACAGTTCAGGCCAGGGGTCATGGCTCGCTTAGGTCTCAGTTATGAGGACTTGCGTGAGCATTGCCCCGGATTGATTTACGTATCCATTACGGGCTATGGCCAGACGGGGCCCTACCGTGATCGTGCTGGACATGACTTGAACTATCTTGCCTTGTCCGGAATACTCAGTTACAACGGTCGCAAGGCTACCGGTCCTCAGCCCATGGCTGTGCAGGTGGCTGATGTGGCAGGTGGTTCAGCGCATGCCGTCATTGCCCTGTTGGCTGCTATCGTGCATCGCCAGCAAACGGGAGAAGGTCAGTACATCGACATTAGCATGACCGATGCAGCTTTCAGTTTGCAGGCACTGACGGCACCAGCAGCCTTGGCAGAGGGTAGCAATCCTGCTTTGGAGGGAGACACTCTCAACGGTGGTTCCTTTTATGATTGTTATGCCTGTGCTGATGGCTTGTACCTGTCGGTAGCTGGGCTGGAACCGCAGTTTTTTGCGGCGTTTGTACAGGTACTGGGACGACCAGATCTGGCGGGGATGGCCGTGGTTCGTGAGCCGGGCCAAGTGGCCTGGCTCAAGGCTGAAATTGCACAGGAATTAGCCAAACTGCCTCGCCAGGATTGGTTGAATCAGTTCGCTAATCTGGATACATGTACCGAGCCCGTGCTGAGTTTTCAGGAAGCCTGCCAGCATCCCGTCTTGCAGGAGCGCGGCATGCTTGTCGATGTCCCTGATCGGCAAGGTGGCAGTCTGAAGCAGGTGGCCAGTCCTCTGCGTTTTTCCCGCACACCCGTGACTTATCGTTACGCAGGTGGTGCTGTAGGTGAAGATTCCGATCAGGTACTCAAAGAACTGGGTATCGCTGCGGCCATCATTGAACATTGGCGGCGCGATGGAGTCATTGGCTAGGTATCCCTGCCTTAGCTTGTCGGATCCAGGGGCGATATAGCCGGTGGTAATGATGCCCATTGCGTGCGGCTGCATCAAGAACGTCGCGGTATTGCGCCCTGGCTTCATCAAACCGACGATGACGTAGTAACCAGTCTGCATAACGGCAGGCGGGTTCAGGGCCTGGATAGTGACCAATCAAGGATCGCCAGGCCTGTTCGGTTTCAGGGGCATCCAGAGCATCAAGGACGCGGGCCCGAGTCAGTCCGGCTTCTTGAGGGATTTCCCCGCTGCCTTGCTCATGCATGACCTGCAGTGTTTGCAGGGCCTGTTGCGGTTGATTCAAAGCTAACTGCGCCTGTGCCAATCCATGCAGAAGCAAGGTATCGTAGCGATTGGCTCCGGTCAGTCCTTGCTGGTATAAATCACAGGCTTCTTGCCACTGACCTTGCCCGCTCAGGGCTTCTGCCAGTTGTCGAGAAGCATCTGCAGTAGGTGTTTGTTGCCACTGGAGCCGTAATTGCGCCAGGCTGGGTTGTCGCCATGAGCGGGCAGGGGAGCCAGCGTTGCCGCCATCATCGATCAAGACACTGGCAACATAAAGCAAGCTGCTGATGCCGGGGAAAAGGATCAGGCCTACTACCCACCACGGCGAGCGTCCTGTCCGTATGACATGCACAATCATGGCAATTTGTATGATCAGAAAAAAAGAAGCGTAAAGCATACGAGGACCAACAGATGAATTTCGTCAGATTCTACCATGCAGATATTTTATCGTTGCATGATCTTCCTTGTTAAGTTTATCCTTGAGCTAGAGTAAATGCTCTAAGTTATGGGTGATTCTTGGGGAAATCTTGATGTTGAAATCGGCAGCAAAAAAAATGCAGCAGCAGGGGATGCTGGCTTACGTTGAGCTTATGATGGGTATCGTGGGTCGAGGTCTGGTTGCGGCCAGTGAAGTCGATGATGTCATGCAAAAAGAGTTTGGCGGATTTGCAGCAGGCACCGTCATACAAATGCATGTACTTCCCGACGGTCCTGGTTTTACCTTGGAAGTTGGAGAAAAGGGGCAGCTGCGGCTACTTAAATCAGCCCCTTCTCAAGTTCATATTGGTGTGCGTTTCAAACACTTGACCCATGCTTTTCTGGTGCTTTCATTTCAAGAAAGTACAGCGACAGCCTTTGCGCATGATCGTATGTATGTCGATGGAGATGTTTCCCAGGCGCTGCGTCTAGTGCGTTGTCTTAACCGTATGGAAATTCTGATCCTTCCGCGCTTGGTTGCTGAACGGGCAGTCAAACGTTATCCGGACATTTCCCTGAGCAATAAACTCAATCGCGGCGGACGTATCTACGGTCATTTGGCCAAGAATTTTTTACGTGGGGAGTAAAGTCTGGTGAGCAAATCATTTTATGAGTTTTTCTGTCCGGTCAAAATCATTGCCGGCCATAAGGCCCTGGAACATATTCCATTTGAACTAGGTGTGCTGCAGTCGCATCGCCCCATGATTATCACGGACCGCGGCGTGGTTGGTGTAGGCTTGCTGGCCCATGTTGAAGCGGCGCTGACCGAAGGTAAAATTACCATAGCTGCCCGCTTTGATGATGTTCCTCCGGACAGCAGTATGGATACTGTGCAGCGTGCTGCTGCCATGTACCGGGAAAATCACTGTGATTCCATTGTTGCTGTGGGAGGCGGTTCGGTGATCGATACCAGCAAGGGGGTCAATATTCTGGTTTCGGAAGGCGGTGATGACCTTTATGCCTATGCCGGGGCGCATAACCTGAAACGACCGCTCAAACCCATGTTTGTGGTTCCCACGACGGCAGGTACGGGTTCGGAAGTCACCATGGTGGCGGTGATCTCTGATACGAAAAAACAGGTCAAGGTTCCCTTTACCTCATATTTTCTTATGCCGCATGCCGCCATCTTGGATCCGCGCATGACACGCACGCTGCCGCCGCACCTGACCGCCATGACGGCTATGGATGCCATGACACATGCGGTGGAGTCTTATACCTGCCTAGCTAGCAATGCCATCAGTGAAGTCTATGCATTTTCAGCAGTGCGCAAGATTTCGACGCATTTGCTCGGTGTGATGGACAAGCCCGATGACGTGGATGGAAGGTTGGCTTTGGCTGAGGCTTCTACCATGGCAGGCATAGCATTTTCCAATGCCATGGTGGGCTTGGTACATTCCCTGGGCCACTCATTAGGTGCAGTTTGTCATTTGCCACATGGCCTGTGCATGAATCTGTTTTTGCCTTATGTCCTAGAGTATAACCAGTCTTTGATTGAGTCACGTCTGGCTGAACTGCTGTTGCCCCTGGCGGGAGCCGAAGCCTATGCCGCTACCCCGGCGGCTCAGCGTGCTGGGCGTTCGATCATGCATCTTCGCGACATGCGCGATGCCGTATATCAGCGTTGCAAGTTGCCACGCACCTTGCAAGAAACCGGCAAGGTGACGCGCGAGCAGTTGCCACTTATCGCTGAGATGGCGGTCAATGATGGTTCTATCCTCTTTAATCCGCGGGAAGCCGATGTTGAGGATCTTTTGAGAATACTTAACGCGGCCTGGAGCTAAATCATGATCGAGTTATACACAGCAGCCACGCCGAATGGCCACAAAGTATCGATTGCTTTGGAGGAGATGGGGTTGGACTATCAGGTGCGATCCCTAAAATTGCTGGCCCTGGAGCAAAAGCAGGCGTGGTTTTTGGCGATCAATCCCAATGGCCGTATACCGGCCATTGTGGATCATGAGGCAGATGATTTTGCTGTGTTTGAATCGGGGGCCATCCTATGTTACCTGGCAGAGAAGACGGGCATGTTTATGCCCCAGGATACCAAGGGTCGTTCACAAGTGATGCAATGGCTGATGTTTCAGATGGGGGGATTGGGTCCGATGCAGGGACAAGCCAATGTCTGGTTTCGTTACATGCCTGAGCAAGTTCCGGTAGCCATTCAGCGTTATCAAAATGAAACACGGCGTCTCTATGAAGTTATGGATAACCATCTGGCTAACGTGGAGTTTCTTGCCGGTGACTATTCCATCGCTGACATGGCAGCTTGGCCCTGGGCCCGTATTCATGACTGGGCAGGGGTCAGTATTGAGGGACTTCCCCATTTGCGTCGCTGGCTGGATACCCTGCGTGATCGACCTGCCGTACAACGCGGTTTAGCCGTTCCACCCCCGGATACGGATATGGAGCCGTCCAAGGTGCGTCTCATGGTACAGGGGGCGAATTCAGCGCAGCCTTAGAGCATGAGACTGCGCAGTTCCGCTATGTCGGATGCATGAGTGAACCAGGCATTGAAACGTTCCGTCAATTCAGGCGCTGTTGACAGGGAGCGCATATCGGCATAGGCCATACCTGGTTTTTGTTCCCGTACCAGAGCCAGGCCATCGGCAATGAGCCATGATTCTTCTGCCGGGTATAATGCAGGGTCGATTTTTTTAATCTGTATATATGAAGTAAGACGACGCGCCAGAGCCAGCAAGGGATGAGATAGTGCAAGAGCTGTTTCAGGGTGAGCGACCAGGATACGCAGCATGGCATCGCGTTCATGCCAAAACGGTTTTAGTGCTTCCAACCAGGAACTTGCACCAAAGCGGGCAAGATCTAGATCATGACTTAAAAGTAATAATTGACGACGCACCTGACTTGCCAGTGCCAGATCAGCTTGTTGTATGGATTCCAGCGTGTTTAGCCGGATGATTCCGCTTTCTTGTCCCAGGATAAAAACGTTTTCTGTAGCCATCAGTCCTCTCACGATAAGGAATCTAACACCCCAAATTTACTATAGTCCGTGGTTGGTAATTTTGCCTATGTCATCAATTAAGCCTCGATATTGACTCCAAGGGAGGCAAATACCATCCATGGTGCAGAGCCAACAAGACATCGTTGAGTTCAGTATCAGTTAATCCATTAAGCTGCTCGCCGCTTAAGCTGACGTGATCTGCCAGTAATTTAAAGACTTCAGGAACGATGGACGTGCAGAGTTCACCGTTGACATAACAACGGATCAGTCCTTGTTCGTCGCTATAGAGTAAGCGCGAGGCAGGATCGCGTACCAAGGGAAGACCGGCTTGCAGCCATGTCCGCAAGGTGTCCAGGTCTACCGTTACCCCTTCCGGTTCATAGTCATCGTATTTGGGTTCACTGAGTAGCTCGGCCAGTACGGTATGCCAGGGCTGTTCATCATCCAGTAAAGCCAGAACCTGACGTCGTAGTCGCGCTACATCAGCATCATCTAAGCGCCCTGGATGGGCCACTCGGGAGCGTTCAACATCACTGTAGAGCGGGTCCATGCCTGTGGCCAGGGTAACATCGACCAGACGATCCAGGATTCGTAACAAAGGCGGGGCTCTAAATCCTATGGAGTAGGTCAGGCAGGTATCTTGAGCAATACCGTAATGTGCCCAGCTTGGGGGCAAATACAGCAAATCTCCAGGATGCAGGTCTTCTTCAAACTCCACCGGCATATCGCGTAGCAGACGTAGCTGTGGATGTGGCAGGCGCGGGTGGCTCTCATCGACAGCAGGACCCACTTGCCAGCGACGTGTGCCGTGACCCTGGATCAGAAATACATCATAGCGATCAAAATGAGGTCCCACGGAGCCTTGTGGCGCAGCGAGGGAAACCATGATGTCATCGATACGCCAGGCGGGTAGAAAGGTAAATGCTGCCAAAACTTCCTGCAGAGCAGGCAGGTAGTGATCTACCGCCTGAACCAGCAGAGTCCAGCTCTCATCAGGAAGCCGTTCCAGACGTTTTGCGGTAAAAGGACCATGACTTAACTGCCAGGGCGTCAGTCCATGTTCTTCAATAAGCCTGGCTTCGACTCCTTCTGTACATGCCAGGTCTTTTAGGTCATCAGGTTCCAGGAGGCCTATCAGTTGCGGGCAAGCTCCGCGCACCAATAAAGGTTTTTTCTGCCAGTAATCATGCAAGAAAACATCGGGGCTTAAGCCACCTAATAAAGTCATAAAAATTCCCAGGTTCAGGATAGACGTGCCAAGTGAGCAGCCAGACCGGTATAACTACCTGGTGTCAGGGCTTTAAGCTGTACGCGCACAGCTTCAGGGAGTTCCAGGCGATCAATGAAGGCATGCAATAGCGCCGCATCCATGCGTTGACCCCGTGTCAGGTCTTTAAGTTGCTCATAGGGCTGAGGGATACCGTAACGGCGCATAACGGTTTGTATGGCTTCAGCCAGAACTTCCCAAGACTGATCAAGATCTGTCTGTAAACGCTCTTCATTGATTTCGAGCTTGCCCATGCCTTTGAGGGTGGAATCCCAGGCGATGACGGCGTGGGCTAATCCAACGCCAAGATTGCGCAGAACCGTTGAATCCGTTAAATCACGCTGCCAACGTGAAATGGGTAGTTTACTGGTTAAATGTTCCATGATGGCATTGGCCATCCCCAGGTTGCCCTCCGAGTTTTCAAAATCAATCGGGTTAACCTTATGTGGCATGGTGGAGGAGCCCACTTCTCCTGCTTTGAGCTTTTGCCGAAAATACCCTAGGGAAATGTAGCCCCAGATATCGCGATCAAAGTCGATCAGGATAGTGTTGAATCGGCCAATGGCAGCAAAATACTCGGCCATATAGTCATGGGGTTCAATCTGCGTCGTATAGGGATTGAACTGCAGTCCCAGGCCTTCAACAAGATTTTTGGCATGGGTTGCCCAGTCGATTTCAGGGTAGGCGATCAAGTGAGCATTGTAGTTGCCCACGGCGCCATTGATCTTGCCCAGGATTTCCACCGAATCCAGCGCCCTGATTTGACGTTGCATGCGGTAGGCTACATTGGCCATTTCCTTGCCAAGGGTTGTGGGTGTTGCCGTTTGTCCATGGGTACGAGATAACATGGGCAAGTCAGCGTAACGATGGGCCAGGTTGCGCACCCCCTCGGTCAAATCCTGCATCCAGGACCGTAACACAGGTCGTGCCGTCGCCAGCATCAGACCATGGGCCAGGTTATTGATGTCTTCCGAGGTGCAGGCAAAATGGATAAATTCGCTGATGGCCTCCAGCTCTTTATGCCCCTTGGTTTTTGACTTGATAAAGTACTCCACCGCCTTGACATCATGGTTGGTGGTACGTTCAAGGCTCTTGATCTGAGCGCAATCTTCTTCACTGAAATTATGTACCCAGCTCTCCAGGAGTGAGGCCGCATCAGCACTTAATGCCGGCACCTCAGGGATGCCTGGATGGCGTGATAGCGACAACAGCCAGGCCACTTCTACCTGAACTCGAAAACGCATGAGTCCGTATTCACTGAAAATGGGACGAAGGATATCGACTTTGGCGGCATAGCGCCCATCAATAGGAGAAAGGGCGGTAAGGGTGCTTAGGGACATGGAGTGAAAACCTTGAGGATAGGATTTAGCCAAGGTGTATTCTAGCTAACTCTGAAGAACATCTAAAGCATGGGTTCTTCTCGTGCTGCAATGACACCCCCACCCAAACATTCATCCTGACGATAAAAAACCACCGATTGCCCGGGGCTAATGGCGCGTTGAGGCTGATCAAATTCTACGATAAAACGTTCGCCATCCAGACGAAGAAGGCCGTTTTGATCGGCTTGCCGATAGCGAATTTTAACCTGCAAACTGATGGGGAGTGCAGGCTGCTGTATCCAGTGAATGTGGTCTGCCCATAAGCGCTGGCTGTATAAACCAGGATGGTCATCACCTTGACCTACGATCAGAGCATTACGAGTCAGATCCTTGCGCAAGACATACCATGGTGCTTCCCGGGCATCGCGCTGCCCGCCGAGCAGTAGTCCCTGGCGTTGTCCTTCGGTGTAGAACATGAGTCCCTGATGTTGCCCCACTTCACGTCCTTCGGCAGTCTCCATGACGCCGGGTTGCGCCGGGAGGTAACGACGCAGAAAATCAGTAAAACGACGTTCTCCTATAAAACAGATGCCGGTTGAGTCCTTTTTTTGTGCAGTGGATAAATTCAGGCGGGTGGCGATGGCTCTGACCTCGGTTTTTTGCAGTTCTCCTAAAGGAAAGCAAGCCTGGGCCAGAGCTTCAGCATGAACGGCATGCAAAAAATAGGACTGATCTTTGCTGGCATCCAGTCCTTTGTAGAGATGAGCACCCTGAGCGTCGATTCGATGGCGTGCATAATGTCCGGTAGCTATCTGATCCGCACCCAGCATGCGGGCATAGTCTAAAAAAGCACGGAATTTGATCTCGCGATTACATAAAATATCCGGGTTAGGGGTGCGTCCGGCGCGGTACTCTGCTAAAAAATGCTCAAAGACTCTGTCCCAGTATTCAGCAGCAAAATTGATGGTATGCAAGGGTATGCTTAAGCGATCGCAGACAGCCTGGGCATCTTCAAGGTCACGCATGGCTGTACAGTATTCCGTGCCATCATCTTCGTCCCAGTTCTTCATGAACAGACCTTCAACGCTATGGCCTTGTTCCTTTAACAGATAAGCACTGACCGACGAATCTACTCCTCCCGACATTCCTACGATTATTTTCATTGCCAAACGTGTTCGTGAATCAAATGGAGGGGAAAGCGTTGCCCGGCGCGATAATCTTCAATACAGCGTTGAACCAGAGGGCTGCGCAGGTTATTCATGCTGGCCAGTTGCGTATAGGGGATCCATTCTGCACCGATGATGCCTGTATCTAACGATAGTCCTGCCAACTGCTCCAGGGGGCGAGCGATAAAACAGACTCGGTAGTAAGTCAGGTCATGGCGATGCGGCGGGGTATAGACATAAAGTCCGAGCAGATCGGTAATTTCAACCTGCCAGGCTGTTTCTTCCCGAGTTTCACGTAGTGCTGCTTCTATCAGGGTTTCTCCTGCCTCAACATGGCCGGCGGGCTGATTGTAAACAGCTAGCTCCTGATCAGTGTATTCATGTACCAGCAAGAAGTGATCATCCCTTTCAATCACGGTTGCTACGGTTACATGCGGAGTCCACACCATGGCATTGCCTCATCAGCCTGAATGCTTAAGACCTCTAGGCTAACATAATTGTGTCTGTCTTGGCTTTCGCATCGTCTTATGCGGGCGTAAGATGCTTGCCATTCCCTCAGGGAACCAGCGATGGGCCCTGTAAATTATTACACGTGAGGAACGGTTGTGAAACTAGAAACGCTGGCTGTGCATGGAGGTTATTCCCCGGATCCTACCACCCGGGCTGTGGCTGTACCGATTTACCAGACAGTTTCCTATGCTTTTGATAGTACCCAGCATGGGGCTGATCTCTTTGATCTTAAAGTGCCTGGCAATATTTACACGCGTATGATGAACCCCACTCAGGATGTGCTTGAGAAACGCGTTGCTTTGCTGGAAGGAGGCATAGCTGCATTGGCTTTAGCCTCAGGCCAGTCAGCTATCACTTATGCAATTCAAACGATAGCTGAAGCCGGGGATAATATTGTGTCTGCCTCCACCCTCTATGGCGGCACCTATAACCTCTTCGCTCACACGTTTCCACAGTTTGGTATTGAGACACGTTTTGCGGATTACCGCGATCCTGCGTCTTTTGGCCGCCTGATCGACGCTAAAACCAAGGCCGTCTATGTAGAATCCATCGGCAATCCTCTGGGCAACATCACCGACCTGCAGGCTGTTGCTGATATCGCTCATAGTCATGGCGTACCGCTGATTGTGGATAATACGGTGGCCACACCTTGCCTGTTGCGGCCGTTTGAACATGGTGCCGACATCATCGTACATTCACTGACTAAGTACATGGCCGGTCATGGCAATTCCTTAGGGGGTGCCATTGTTGATTCTGGTAAATTTCCCTGGGCAGAGCACAAGGACAGATTTCGTCGTTTAAATGAGCCTGATGTTTCTTATCATGGCGTGATCTATACCGAGGCATTAGGCCAGGCCGCGTTTATCGGACGGGCCCGCGTTGTACCTCTGCGCAATACCGGAGCCGCTATCAGTCCCTTCAATGCTTTTATGATTCTGCAAGGCATCGATACCCTGGCGCTGCGTATGGAGCGTATTACAGCTAATACACTGAAGGTGGCCAAATACCTGCAAACTCATGAAAAAGTCAGTTGGGTGCATTATGCTGGCCTGGAGGGGCATCCTGATCATGCTTTGGCCGTGAAGTACCTGGGAGGAAAACCTTCAGGTATCCTGACCTTTGGTATTAAGGGCGGCAGCGTGGCAGGGGCTCGTTTTCAGGATGCCTTAAAGCTCATCACCCGCTTAGTCAACATCGGCGATGTCAAGTCGCTGGCCTGTCATCCTGCGTCCACTACCCACCGTCAGCTCTCTGCCGAAGAGATGGCCAAGGCAGGCGTTACCGATGATACCGTACGTCTTTCCCTAGGCATTGAGCACATCGATGACCTGCTTGATGATCTGGAACAGGCGCTTGCAGCGGTTTGATCGGTGAGAGGTCGCAATCTTTGGACAGTATGCCAACGTGAATAATACGACAGGTTTGACCCATCTGAATGAGCGTGGTGAGCCGCAGATGGTTGATGTCTCGGCCAAAGATGAAACGCAGCGCTGGGCTATCGCTGAAGCCCGCCTATGTATGCAGCTTGCCACCTTGGATCTCATCATGCAGGGTGGTTTGCCCAAGGGTGATGTGCTGACGGTGGCCCGTTTGGCCGGGATACAAGCGGCCAAAAAGACATCGGATCTTATTCCGCTCTGTCACCCTCTGGCCCTGACGTCGATTGATGTAGAGATCAAGGAAGATCGTGAGCTTCCGGGTTTACTCCTGACGGCCCGTTGTGGCCTGGTGGGGCGTACCGGTGTGGAGATGGAAGCACTGACGGCGGTTTCTCTGGCGGCCCTGACGGTTTATGACATGTGCAAAGCGGTGGACCGTAGCATGCATATGACC
>JABEVH010000095.1 GCA_013043915.1 Pseudomonadales bacterium | reverse complement strand
TGGGTAACCCGGCCAATACAAACTCCCTGATTGCCCAGCGCAATGCACCGGATATCGATCCTCGTCAATTTACCGCGATGACTCGTCTGGATCATAACCGAGCCATGGCCCAGTTGGCAGGCAAGACCGGCAAAAGCATCAATGATGTCAAGAAAGTCATCATCTGGGGCAATCACTCGTCAACCCAATATCCTGATATTTCCAAGGCAACGGTTGCAGGACAAGCTGCACCCGCTTTGGTAGATACCGCATGGTATGAAAATGACTACATCCCCTGTGTACAGCAGCGTGGTGCAGCCATCATCAAGGCTCGTGGCGCATCTTCTGCGGCCAGTGCAGCTTCGGCTGCTGTTGACCATATGCGTACCTGGGCCCTGGGTACGGCAGATAACGACTGGGTTTCGATGTCCGTGTACTCAGATGGCTCGTACGGTATTGAGAAGGGACTCATTGATTCCTTCCCCTGTACCTGCAAAAACGGTGACTGGTCCATTGTTCAGGGCTTGGACATCTCTGAATTTTCTCGTACTCGTATGACCGCCACTGAAAAAGAACTGAAGGAAGAACGTGACGCTGTCAGTCACTTGCTCCCCTAAGTAAAGCCTGCGGGACGGAGTTTGCTTGACAACTCCTTCCCGCATCTTAACGGGATAGGCCATGAGCACGTCACATCAGCTGGACAATATATTTTCCAATAACCGTCGCTGGGCTGAAAAAGTGCAGCGTGATCAACCTGATTTTTTTCCTAGACTTGAGAAGCAACAATCTCCCGAGTATCTATGGATAGGCTGTGCCGACTCGCGAGTTTCAGCCAATGAGATCATGGGGTTGTTGCCTGGAGAAGTATTTGTTCACCGCAATGTGGCCAATGTTGTCGTTCATACCGACTTTAATTGTCTGTCCGTGTTGCAATACGCTATCGATGTCCTGCAGGTTAAGCATGTTATTGTCACAGGTCACTATGGCTGTGGCGGTGTACGGGCCGCTCTGGAAAATCGGAGCATGGGTCTTATCGATAACTGGTTGCGTAATATCAAGGATGTCTATTTTAAGCACGAAAACCTATTCACACATTTAACTGCTGATGAGTCGGCAGAACTGCTGTGTGAAATCAATGTCCGCGAACAAGTGGGTAACGTCTGTCATACCACCATTCTGCAAGACGCCTGGAAGCGAGGACAATCTGTGACTGTGCATGGCTTGATCTATAGTTTGCATGATGGCATCCTCAATGATCTTGATGTGAATGTCAGCGGCATGCAGGACATACCCAGCATCTACCGAATGTACAATGATGCGGAAATGCTAGCGCGCTTGCCTTCGCAACGACGTCGACTTAAGTTGGATACGGCTCAGGATGCTCAGCAGCAATAAGTTATAGTCGTTTAGGCATGACATATTATTCATAAACACACTATGCTCCTCTCTTCTATTATGTTCAGGTTTACTTTCGCTTAACACAGGGACTGCCATTGTGAAATTAACCACTTTATTTATGTCGTTGGGTGTTACCAGCCTATTGGCTGGGTGCAGCACCATAGAATCCGGTCATCAAGGCATCGAATGGACGCCTAGTCATGGCACGCTTGAGCGTCCGTTGACAGAAGGTTTTCATGTAATTTCTCCGTTCAGTGATGTTTATGATTATGACCTGCGCGAACAGGAACATCATGAGCAGCTGCAAGTGTTGGCCAATAACGGTCTGGCCATTTCTCTCGATACTTCGATTCAATACCAGCCGATTGCTTCTGAAGTTTATCAGCTACAAACACAGATAGGCCCTAACTACTATGATGTCGTCCTTGAACCGATATTGCGTAGCGGTGCCCGCAAGGTTGTTGGTCGCTACAGTCCAGAAGAAATCTATTCGACCAAGCGTGAAGAAGTGGAGCATGAGATTTTTAGCGAAATCCAACGTAAGCTGAAAAACCAGCATATTCAAGTCAACAGCATTCTGATTGCCGATGTTCATCTGCCCAAAATAGTGGAAGCAGCCATTGAAGAAAAGTTACGGCGCGAGCAACAGGCCCTGGCCATGAAATTTGTACTCGACAAGGAACGTCAAGAGTCGGAACGCAAGCGCATACAGGCCGACGGTATAGCTACCTATCAGCGCATTATCAGCCAGGGGCTGAGTGAGCCCATCCTGCGCTGGAAACAAATTGAGGCCATGGAAAAATTGGCGGAATCTCCCAACAGTAAGACCATCATCATGGGATCAGGCAAAGATTCGCAAGTACCTCTATTGCTGAACACCGATGGCGGCAGCCATTGAGTTAAGCGGTGTTAATCGGTGCCTTCGTCACGTACGGAGGCACCCGGTTTCTAGCTAGAAAAATTCATATTCCAGACGGGCGACCCATGTGGTATCAGGCGCTGAACGATTAACACCCAGCAGCCATCCCGCTTGATATTCCATTTCCCCACCATGATGTCCTACATGGATTTCTCCATAAAGTGCCGGACCTATTTGGTAACTGGCATCAGTCGGTCTTAAGTAGACTTCTAGGGCGGGTTGCCAGGGATCACTACAGCGATAACTGACGCTGTAGGTGGTACGAAACCCTGGTTTTGCCGTAAATTGAGGATGGATTTCATGCTCCCAAAGCATGTTCATACGCTGGGTAAAACGCCCATCCTGACGCTCCAGCAAGGGACCTAGCTCGATATTATCGGGGACCCCTGCTCGTCCAGAGGCTTCGTAGGACACTAAAAACCCGGGAGTTGCCGCAAAACGACCTTCTTCTGCTAGCTGGAAGGTGTTTTCAAACTCATAGCCTAGTTGATGCAGCGATGAGGCAGGTACATTGCCCTCCTTCCAGAAGTAGGCTTCTGCCTTCCACCAGGAAGTCCAGGCATGAGCCACTGAAAGATCGGTTTCATTCATATCCTGCAGAGTAGGTGAAGGATCGTGATTGGCGTAGCTGCGCATCTCCACTTCACTTTGCCCCTGCACAACCAAGGGTGAGTACACCACATAATCATTGGCATGTGCTAATAACGTTGCGCTCATGCCGGCCAGAGTATTCATCGCAACCAGCATAATTTTTGGTGGGTTCATTGCGCCACCACACTGCCACGTACCTGCGCATCAAAATCGTTAAAGTAGGTATATCGTCCCGGTTTTAAAGGCCCTAAGTAGATGACGGTGTCATGGTAAGCAGGCACAACTATCTCACGAGAAAAGTCATCACTTTCAAATTCAATGGCTTCGCTTCCTTCGTTCCTGATGGTGAGCTTGACCTTGATGTTTGCGGGAATTTTTAAGACCTGCGGCATGAATACATGCTGTTTGGCTTCAAGCATAAACGCTGGTTGGGTTGCTGCTTCTGCTTGGGCACTGAGTACGGCCATGCTCACGATTCCTAACATTCTAAATATTGATGTCATGATTTACCTATATGCTAATGATAACTATTAAGTTTATGGTGTAATCGTTGATAGACATTGCCTGTTGAGATGCGACAGAGCTTAGCTAAAAATGTCCGTAGCTACTATTCATCAACAGTTAATGATAATAGTTATCATTTGCATCTAAGTCAATGAGCATGAGCTTATCAAAAGCTGTAGAAGCCTTGTAAATTAGGCGAGAGAGCTATTTGTGTCTTTAACTCGTTAAGCTACCAAGGTAGGATGTGCTCACCTGAAAACTTGCGAGAATGTTATCTATGGATGTAACACCCTCTTCCTCGAGTCTGCCTAATCGCTACGACAGCATCACCATCGTGCTGCACTGGTTAACTGCTGGACTTATCATCGTGATGTTTGCTCTGGCTGAACTATGGGATTTTCTGCCACATGGATCTGCCCCCAAGAAAGCAATGCAGTCCCTGCACATCTCACTGGGAATTCTGTTGACCCTGGTGTTAGTCGTGCGCCTAGGTTGGCGCTTTACGCAAGGAACCAAAATTGCGCCAGTCACTAAAGACATCAAAGAAATTGCTGCCATAGCCATGCAGCATTCTTTATATCTGTTGCTTGTCATACAGATTGTGTTGGGCTATCTCTTTCGCTGGGCACAAGCTGAAAGTTTTATGTTTTTCGGCCTCTTCCCTGTACAGTTCGCTACCCTGAAAGACAGAGCATTGGCACATAGCTTGGGTAATTACCATGACATCGTCGGCTGGACCCTTATCGTGCTGGCCGGTCTTCATGCGGCAGCTGCGTTAATGCATCATTACGTGCTTAAAGATGATGTCCTCAACAGAATGTTGCCACAAAGACGCCATTAATAAGCAAGTCCTCTGTTGCAAACGACCTAGTCTTAACAGTATCGTTTGCAACAGCACGGGCCTGTCAGCTTACCACCCTCCGCCTGCGTACCCAGGCTAGCCAACCTAATCCTAGCAACAGATCTGTATCTACGCTACCACCGCCTTGCGCCGCAACATTTTGCTGCTGCGGGTTCACATGAACGGTAGCGGAATTCGATACAGCACCATCGATATCTTCAACCGTATACGTGAACTGATCCTGAAACTTGGCGTAATTATCATTAGCCGTGTAGGTAATGACGCCTCCTGGACAAATAACCGTACCTGTACTCGATAAAGGAACACTGCCACAACTTAAGGTACCCGTCACCGGAAACCCTGTCACCGTCACGGTCTTAGGATTTAGTGCATTAAAAGGACTGTTTCCTCCATCCTGGTCATAGTCATTAGCCAATACATTGATCGACGCCGGTTCCCCCCCCAAAAAATAGAGGGTGTCATCAACCGCCATCGGCGGCTGATTTGTAATGGATATGGAAACATTAGCGGGAGCTGACGTGACCGAGCATGTCGAATTGCCACAGAGTTCATAGGTGCAATTAACCGGCTTGCTATTATTACCGATATCTCCAAGTTTTGAACCATCGTAGCTGAGCATATGGGTTACAGCATCGTAGATGCAGCCACCTGTGACCTGGGTAACTCCCCATGCTTGCAAGTCACTTAAACCATGTTCTTCAGGCGCCTCATCATTTTTCAGAATATCTATCGAGACTTGACGACTAGGACCGGGTCCAGGTTTGCTGGCCACATTGCCACCAGCATCTTCAACCGCTAGCAATTGTTTACGTTGACCCGCCCCAATATCACACCCCTGCCCTAGATTGGTGACATTAATACGGTTAACGCCACGCTCATCTGTCGCCGCGCAACCACCGGAACCGCTAGAACCTTGCTTCAACAGCAGGGACGCTGTGGCCGAAGGCAACATCATGGGAAATGGCAGAGTATCGATAGCCTGCGTCACCCATAGCAATTGTCCGCTTGATTGCGCACCTAGCGGTGTCTCGGGCGAAGAAACCGTGTTCGCTGCAGCAGCCGAGGCCGAACCACTCATCGGATCCTGATCAAACCAGGCAGCTTGTTGCGGTGAGCTACTTGCTGCACAACTACTACCAAAGACATTGTAACGTGATGCTGTAGGCAAGATAGGTGGCGACGTGGTAGGTCCATAGGCAGCAGAATAATCACAGTCCTGATTATTCCAGAACACGATGGAGTTAGTAGCCGTAAATGTCTTGATATTCGACTGCTTGAGCTGAATACCCACATCATTGTCCGTAAAGGTATCGTTTTGCAGGGTTACGGTTGTACCAGGACCGGATGCCCAAAAGCTGAGTGCAGCACCAGGACTTTGTTGTTCCATCGTTGTATTGGTTATATTGACCGTAGCTGAACCACACAGGGATACTCCAGAGGCTCCCTGGGTAGCATGGTTGTTATAAAGTGTGGATGCAATGATGGAGAGAGTAATCGCATCATAGGCACCGTTGAAGGAACAACTATTGAGTATATCTAGCTGATTATTGGGACCGCTGTAAGCTAGCGGCCCAAAGAAAACAGCCCCCCCCAACCCGGAAGCATTGTTGTCATGAATATAGGCATTAGATGCAGAATAACTAGCTGAACTGCTATAGAGCGCAAATGCACCACCATTGCCTGACGCTTGGCCGTTTTTAGCTTCAACATTAGTCAAGGCCACCGCACCACGTGCAAAGATAAGACCACCATCAGCAGGGACTTGCCCATCTGACTCTGATTCAGCAACCGCTGTGCCTCCATCAAGAACCAGATTCTGTAAATACAGAGCACCACCGCTTTGAACATAGGCGATTCGGTTAGCTGGAGCTGCTCCAGCCTTGGTACGAGCCGTAATGATTGTGCTAGGGGGAGCGCGCAAAGGTGCCAGGCCGGTAAAAGGATCAACAGACGTGTAATTATTCTTGGTCGTATCGGTGGTAATGTCATACCCTTCCAAGGTAATACTGGATTGTACATCCAACTCACCGTGGGTCAGGATATAGGTACCTTGTGGCAATACGACCGTATCCCCGTAGGTGCATCCCCCATAATCTTCACTCAATGCATTGGAAATAATGGCCTCACGCAAAGAACAGTGCGCTGGATCCTCACCAATTTGATCATCAAAGGTATTAACATTGATGTAGACAGTGGCTTCGGCCATATGAGTAAACAACAAGATTACCCACACGACTATCCATGAAAACCTAAAGCGCATCATGCACGCTCCCTGTTCTTATTTTTATATTTTTTTAGCTGCGACAGAGCAGCTAAACTCAATAAAGACAACAACGTAAATTCGTCCTCACTTCCAGCTCCCGGACCTACGCCAAGTGTCTTGCTGGTAATTCCACTAGCCGGCTGATCGGTAATGGACACTGATTCTGTTATAAACTTACTGTTATAATCAGCATTAAAAATACTTGAAGTTGTCGTTAATCGAAGATTAAAACTGGCAGCCCCATAAAATACCGTGGCGGGTGTATAGGTCAGGGTTTCGGCGCTGCCGTTAAAAACTACCGATCCTCGTGTATTCGTTGCAGGCATGCCGCCTGAGCCCGCGGTGAGCGCATCAGGCACCACCCATGCACACCCGGGTGCAGTGGATTGGGCCTGACCGGTTAAACTTGAATTTGCATAGATAGAGCTACACGTCCAGAGTGAATTTGAACTTGAAGACGCTACGGGTATTAAATCCGAATCGCCCAACTGAGTATTCAGGCTACCCGAAGTCAAGGGCTGCCCTTCGACACCCTTCAATGCCAAGGTGCCATTCGTTGGGTACTGATACTGATCTGTCCCTATATCACAACCATTACGATTAAACCCGCGTGCATCCACCGTTGTGCATGCCACCGTTGAAATCGTGGCACCGCCACCACCTCCTCGTCCAATTACAGGAGACTGATCACGTATATCGTAGGCTAAAAGAAACCGTTCTTTGTGCGTCCATAAGCTACCACCATAATTACCCAGCGGCGCTAAAATTCCGACATCGGTAGGAGCCGCATTGGCCGGGGCAATAAGGGTTTGATCAGGCTTAGTCGGATCAATAAAAATATTGTAAAACGAATCCATGCCTTCAAAACCAATCATTGTCTTATTTCCAGGCAAGGGATTACCAATTGCACCGCCACCAAATAAAATGATAGGACCATTAGAACCGGAATCAACAACAGGACAACCTCCCTGGATACTAAACATATTAGCTACCGGTGGTTGAATAACGCCTGAAGTAGAGAAGTTAATGCAATCGTAATTGTTATTGCCAGCAACGATACTGTTACTTAAGTACAGTATCACCCCCATGGTTTTAACATTAAATATCGAACTGGTGGGCAGCGTTATACCCGACAAATTATTGACGATATCGCTATTATTGAGGATCAACTTGGACTCATCATAAATCGCTGAGGCTTGATTCATGCTGATCGTGAGATTAGACCAAGTTTGTTGCGTGGAAGACAACGTTTGAGGCAAGCCATAAACCGCCAAGGTATAGTCATTAATGCCCGCTGGACAGGCTGCAGGGGCCGTAGCTGGTGCAGCCGCCGTGGTGTCACACTGATCAAAAAAACTGGCTGATGAGATATATACCAACCCCAAACCTGAAAAAATGGCGGCACCCGTCGCATTCGTTGAGGACGTGACTGAATTCCCCATAAAGGCTGCACCGGAAAGAGTAAGTGTTCCCCCAAAACCACCACCGATAAACACCGCGCCGCCTAGATTGGCTGCCTGGTTGCCACGCAGTTCCACATTGGTCAATGACAAAATCGCCCCAGAGCAGATAGCCCCCCCGTTCATCTGGCCAGCCAGCGAGGGCAGCCCCAATAAACTGGTACAGTCATCTGCCGCAGTTCCTCCTACGATAGAAAGTTGCGAGAGTGTGACCTGATTGGGTGATGTCGTCGTCACTCCGGCAACCGTGGTTGTCGTCGTAGGCATAATCACAAAAGCACGTTGTCCGGCAGGGGCTACAATACGCGTCTCGGTTGAACCAAGATCCCCTATTTTCGCCCCTTGGCTTGTATCCGTATTAGACAATTGCCCAGCACCGGTAATGGTAATGCTGGAAGTTATAGTTTCGGTATGAGTCAGCTGATACTGACCTGCCGGTATAGTAATGGTATTACCGGACGACGTTGTTGATGCTGAGGCACAATTTCCTGTGCTTCCAGTACTTCCTGATGCCCCAGCCTGCAGATACACCAAAGCATTATCTAGGGTGCAATTGGTTCCCACGGTTACTGTATTGGCCGATGTACTTAATGAGGCAAGGAGACTGAGCACTCCCCCTGCAAAGGCCATAAAACTTTCCCTAGGCCGCGCCATGCCGACTTTCTCCTCAGGCGTATCCTTCAATCAAGGTCTAATTATTGTCATCCGTAACTTAACCGTCACGCTGTGCTTATTGTCGCTGATAAAATCAGTTAAGAGTGTTGCAATTTGTATGAATCCACATAGCCAAAAACACAACGATTATTATGGTTGCTCTAACACAGCAAAACAATCACCTTGTTATCCCTGCCGACTCAGTGATCAAGAAGCTCTCGCAGAACAGGCAAAGTAACCAGTCGTTTTTTTTCTAGCGTGTAGCCGTCCAACCGATCCAGAAATTTTAACAAAGCCCCGGGCTGCCTGGGGCCTCGTTGCAGTATATAGGTTATCTGTTCAGCACTTAGACGCAATCCGCGTTGTTTGGCAGCCTGCTCAAAAAATTCCGCGAGTTCATCATCCCCCCAACCGCCCATGCCATAAACCAGCCCCGCCATCCAGCGTGAAGCTAAATCGGGTATAAGACAGGATTGGCTAGGCAAATCACGCCCAGCAACCAGTAAGTAATGCCCCTGATGACGATTACAAAGATCAAACAGAGCTGTCTCCCACATCACTTGCCCCAGCACAGTCTCGACATGATCAATACACAGCCATCGAAAGCGCTCTAATCCATCAAGTACACGCACATCAAGACATTCTTCTTTTAACGATAAATAAAATACATCCCCAGCATGTCCATGTTTCTCCAGCCAACGCTGGCATGCCATCATCATATAGGTTCGACCACTGCCAGGCTCGCCATACACATAAATAACGCCAGGACCCGTTCCGGTCAAACATGCACGCAATGCCGGCAGCAGATTTTTGCGTTGATGCTCACCTACCATATGCTCTAGTTCAGGCTCTAAGGGCAAGGGAATATGCATGACCATTTGCCTCACCATGGTTCAGCCCCCTTCCAAAAACGAAGCCAACTCATTAAGTAAGAAAGTAAGCTCCCCAAACTTAATATCACCACAATGATCATAAAACCTGATAGCGATAGGTAGCGTAATTGTTCATCCGCCGCTGAGATTAGCACCCATAAGGCGACCAGCATTTGCGCTGCAATGGCCATTTTACCCCAAAGATTAGGGTGTAGGGGCGGCGTTCTCTCACCATACCATCGGCACAATAAAGCAGCCATGACCAACACAACATCTCGCCCCATCAGCAAATATGAATACCACCATGGCATCAAGTGCTGAACACTTAACACGATAAGCAAACTCCACAGCAACAGCTTATCAGCCACCGCATCCAGCCAGGCTCCCAGCGACGACTCCACTTGCCAATATCGAGCCAAATATCCATCCAGTCCATCACTGATCAACGCCAATAGCATGATACTGACCGCCGCTGCAAATTGTTGATGAAGAATCATCAACAACAACCAAGGCGTTAACAACAACCTTAGCAGGCTTAATGCATTAGGAATTTGTCTGCGTATGGCAATCACAAAACCACCGGGCCTAGCTGCCAGCGATAGGTACGCCAAGGGCATCCTGACAGCAAGGCATCTCTCCATCGCTTGGAAATATCCAGAGAATCCCAACCCTGCAACTGCAAGCGTCCCTCAGACGAGGGAGCACCCTCTGACCCTGGTAAACCTAAAACTTCAACATGATCCCCCTGCAAACTGCGAACTTTAATTTCACTCATGCCCTGCCGACGTAAAATATTCATCAGCCCTGAAAAATCAGCCATATTCTGAACGCCGCTGATGTCCAGCTGCATGACCATGCCCCGGACAGCAGGCCAATTATGCATACCTGCCAGAACTTCACTGACCTGATCTGCAAGGAATGGCCAAAAACTCAATACATCATCAACCTGCACGTTAAATTGCCTATCCTGATGCTCGGTGACAACGCGCCAGTCCACCTGTGACAAATTTCCTTGTGTCCCCATGCTTATCAATAACACTCCAGCAACCCCTGATTTTTCAGCTAAATCAAACCACAATTGAGCTGGAGCAGAAAAGGGGTTAGACCCAGCAGGCATCAGCATGGTTCCTGCCTCAGCCTGAGCTGGTTTTGCCAAGGTTAACCCCCTCAGATGAGCCTCTGCCATAAATTCCGAAGCCAGGGTGGTTGGCATGGGCTGAAGTTGTGAGCCTTGAACCCAGAGCACCAGTAAACGTGGGCGATCAAGCCAAACTGAGAATCCTGACTTATCCAACAGGGGCATTAACGCAGCCGAAGAAAATTCAACCACCAATCGGGCCGGATGACCATCATGAGCAGCAATGACACTATGGCTGATTACAACCTTATCGGGAGCCGCCAGTACCGACGCCATGGTGGGAGATAGCAGGACAGCCGCCGTCCCCGTAACGCGGACCAGGACTTCTTGTAAAAGTTTGCGTAACTCCCCCGCATCTAAAGACATGCCTCCCTGAGGCCCCGGCTGGCCCTCAGCCCACCACATCAAGTGGTCATCAGCCTGTGCTCGCGACCATGTCGCAATCATAAGTACCATGCAGAGCACCAGGAGCTTTCGAAAAGGCATAAAAGTTTTACCTAAATAGTTGGCGACTAAAGTAGCGAATTGTCACCAACATGGCAATCCATCCTAGCTAGGCCATATTTTTTATCGCAAGCGCTCCTCAGGCTGTTAAAATCAGCTTTTTACTCCACAGGATCTGACATGGCCCCTGATCAATCACCCTTAAGTTACCGGGATGCCGGTGTTGACATTGAAGCAGGCGATGCTCTGGTTGATCGCATCAAGGACGTTGCCCGCCGTACCCATCGGCGTGAAGTCATGGGGGGGCTGGGCGGATTTGGTGCTCTTTGCCGCATTCCTTCGGGCTATCGTTCTCCCATTCTGGTTTCAGGCACAGATGGTGTAGGAACCAAGCTGCGTCTGGCCATGCAACTGCAAAAACATGACAGCCTGGGCATTGACCTGGTCGCCATGTGCGTTAATGACTTACTTGTCTGCGGTGCCGAGCCTTTGTTTTTTCTCGACTACTATGCCACTGGCCACCTGGATGTAGACACTGCTGCTCGTGTCATTACAGGGATAGGACAAGGTTGCGAGCTTGCAGGATGTGCCTTGGTTGGCGGTGAAACCGCTGAAATGCCGGGCATGTACGAAGGCGATGATTATGATCTTGCCGGTTTCTGTGTGGGTGTCGTTGAGGAAGATCAGCTGATTGACGGTCACAAAGTTGCCGTGGGTGATCAACTCATTGGGCTCGCCTCCAGCGGAGTTCACTCTAACGGTTATTCTCTGGTACGCAAAATTCTTGAAGTCAGTGGTGCTTCTCCCTCCCACGAATTTAACGGGAGCACGCTAGGAGACGTACTGATGCAACCTACACGCATCTACGTTCGGTCGATACTTGGATTGCTGAAAACATGGCCCGTACATGGCATGGCTCATATCACTGGGGGTGGATTACCGGGGAACCTGCCTAGAGTTATGCCCTCGGGAACCTGTGCGGTCATCGATGAGAGCAGCTGGTCATGGCCACCTATATTCCCATGGCTTCAGTCCCAGGGCCGGGTCGCCCAGGATGAAATGTATCGCACTTTCAACTGTGGCGTTGGTATGGTACTTATTGTCCCAGCCGCATCATGCCAAGCGATCATCGACTACTTGAACTCGCACGGTGAACAAGCCTGGAATCTTGGATGCATTGAGGCTAGCACTGCATCAGAAGCTCACGTGGTTATGCGCTAATGCTTAAGCTCGTTGTATTAATTTCTGGCGAAGGTTCTAACCTTCAAGCCATGATCGACAGCATTCAGGCAGGACAGCTTAATGCCCGCATTCTTCTCGTTATCAGTAACCGGGCTGATGCTAAAGGATTAGCACGAGCAGCGGCAGCGGGATTGCCTACCGAGGTGCTAGATCATCATCATTATGCTGAACGCCAGCGTTATGATGAAGTGCTTCAACAACTCATCGACAAGGCCCAACCTGATATCGTGGTGCTAGCAGGTTTCATGCGAATTTTGAGCGCCGGGTTTGTAAGACACTTCCGCAACCGTTTGCTTAATATTCACCCATCCCTGCTACCTCGTCATAAAGGACTACATACCCACACCCGCGCCTTGGCTGATGGAGATCATGAACACGGCTGCAGTGTTCATGTTGTCAATGAAGAGCTCGATGGCGGTGCAGTCCTGGCCCAGGCAAGCCTCTTGATCAATACTGAGGATGATGCAGAATCACTGGCTGACCGTGTTCACCATATGGAACACCAGCTTTACCCCACCGTACTACAGGCATTGGCCACAGGCCATCTGCATATTCAGGAGGACTGTCATGCCGAGACCCTTCATTAC
>JABEVH010000094.1 GCA_013043915.1 Pseudomonadales bacterium | reverse complement strand
GGTCTCTAGGACTTGCACTGCATGGCTAGGTAACCCGCTGGATTGCAAACCAGCATAGATGGCTTGGGCTAAGGCTTGATTTGAGCGTAAGGATTCTGAACCCCCGCGTAATATGGCTGCATTACCCGATTTTAGGCACAGGGCAGCGGCTTCCAGGGTGACGTTGGGGCGGGATTCATAAATAATGCCAACAACGCCGAGAGGAACACGCATTTGGCCTAGTTGAATGCCTGAGGGACGGTAGCTCATGCCCTTAATCTCCCCAATGGGATCAGGAAGTTCGATAACTTGTTGAAGTCCTTCTAGCATACTTTCATAACGTGCGGGAGTTAGTTCAAGGCGATCAAGCAGGGCGCTATCGAGGTGCTCAGCTTCTCCAGCTTGCATATCTTCGGCATTGGCAGCAAGAACGTGAGCTTGCTGGTGGCGCAATTGTTGGGCAATAGCCTGTAACCCTGCATTTTTTTGCAAAGTTGAGGCTCTAGCTATGGGGCGAGCACTGGCTCTTGCCTGCTGCCCTGTACGTTGCATGTATTCTGCTGTATTCATCAAAATTGCGCGAGAAACACCGGCCTTATCGAGGCCGGTGAGGTAGAGCGCAGAACTCAAATCGTTCTTTGCTTTGTGGCTTACCTACGCACACTCCATTTGGCCACGGTTGAATAGCCCAAGATACTGACAGCATAAAGATATATATTGCATCACTTTTACGCATGACGTATCTGGCGATATATGCATGAAACCGGTACATTTCAAGTCGATTCACGACTATACGGAGAACGCATGTTCTGCCGCATGTCGGAGGATTCAGCCTAGGCGATGAAAATATTTTCCATACCGTGTACCATATCTATCTGGCTTGAAGGTAAGGAAAACTTTCCGCCAGATAAAAATAATATAACAAAAAAACGGCTAAGCCGTAGGGGTCGTGATCATGGAATTCAAGGACTATGCACGTAACTCACTGAAGCAGCCTCCATCGCAGGATTATGTTGGCAGATGGCGCATCAATTATTTGGCATTCAAAGGCCCCGAGGGCTGTACACGTTTGCCGTTAGTGATGCTAGGTGGCGCGTTTCAAAACTTCAACTCATTTAAGTATTGTCTGGAGCATTTGCTGCAGGTGGCTCCTGTGGTGATGGTGGATCTACCCTCGCTGGGTGAGAATGATCAACTGTCGTCTGAATTGGGTATGGAAGATCTGGCGGATCTTCTGCACCAGTGGGTGATCAAGACAGGATTAAATAAAGTTTCACTCATGGGGCTGTCCCTAGGTTCTGTTATCGCCAGTACATTTGCCTATAAATATCCGGAAAGTACAGAAAAATTGCTGGTTACCGGTATTTTGACGCGTCCACGCAAGAGCTGGCGCATGTTGCTGGAAGAGTCACTGCGTACCCTTGATGAGGGGCGCTTGGATGAGTTTGGACAGGCGGTGGTGCTTTACCTGGTCAATCATGCGCGTCTTCCTGAAACAGAAATTACCGATACGACACGCAGGTTATTCCATCGCCAGATGCGTAGCTTTGGAGCTAATGATCAGGAGCGCTACCGTATTAATGCGCGCCGCCTGCTGGAAGTGGAGAGTATTCTAGGTTATCCCTCCTGCCCAGTGCTTGTCGCTACCGGCGAGTATGACAACTTTACCATGCCCTTCGAAAATGCAAATTTTGCAGCGCGTTGCCCGAATGCTACGTTTGCTTTAATCAAAGATGCTGATCATGTCGCGCAACTTGAACGCCGGGATACCTCGATGAGCATGTTCGCGGGTTTTTTGCGCGGTGATGATATGCGTGAGCATACGGGACTCCGGGTTTACGACCCTGGAACTTACCTGAAGCTGGAACATCGTGGCGAACCCCGCTTCGTACCTTGTAACCCACGAGCCAGGGTTATCAGTGTGTCACCTGTGGATGGATCAATAGCCATCGATATTCCAGTTAATGTTCATGACATGAACTTCTTTGGTTGCCTGCTGACCTATGAAGAGCAAGGCTTCTCTTTGGCTGAGCATTCACGTGATCTTATTTTGTGTCTGGAAGGTTCACCGCTGCGCATAGAGTTGCTGGTGTTCGAGCATGGCGAGAACAGTATGCGTTGCCTGTTCAAACACGGTAGTTTTGAAACCGCCTATGAGTTGAAAGCGTTGTTGGATGATGAAATATTCTTTCGTCAGCGCCATAACAAACACGCTCATGAGTCATCGGCTGAGGTTTTGCGGATCTACCGGGCTAGCTGAGGTGGCTTGCACAGGTTGATAGGGCAAAGCCCTGTCAACCTGATGTTCGGTCAGCGCGGATGACTCGTACGACAGCCCCTCCCCGGGCCAAGGGAAGATCAGTCCCTGCTAATTCGAGATTGGGGTCATACACGTCCACCCGATCGAACCCTGCGCTATGAAATTGCTTCTCAGCTTCCTCATGATTCTTAAAGTGCAAGGTGAATGTGCTGCGGGTCAACAGGGATAACATACGGTTGGCCTTGCGAATAAGTCCGGCAAAGCGGTGTTCATGGACTTCGGTATAAACGTCGGTGAGGTAACATGCTGACGGGAATTGTGACAGGGCTTGTGACAAGCGAATCCAGAAGGCGTTGATCACGGGGCGGGGAAAATAGTTGACCAGCCCCTCGCTGATGACCGTAATGGGCAGGCGTGTATCAAAGTGCCGGGTTAACACGCTCTCTAAGCTGTCTTCGCCTTGATCGGTAAGAATGTTGCACGTAACTACTTCATGAAAATTTGGATCAGCCCCAAGCTGCCGCAACAGGCTAGCCTTATGTTGTGCCATAGCGGGTAGATCCGTTTCTACATAATGTAGCTGCGGGACCTTCTGACGCAAGGACCATCCGCGTGGACTTAAGCCTGCTGCAAGCTCCAGGACTTGTAAATAACCTTGGGCAAGATTTTTGTTTAATTCTCTGTCGATCAAGGCATGGCGCGTCAACAGCGTGGTTTGTATATCCGTACCTAAGACGGCGCGCGCTAAAAGCTCAAGTGGCTGCAATAATGCGTGCAGGAAGCGTCCTTTACGCGTAACAAAGGCCGGATCTGACCATCGCTGCTTGTACCAGATATAGCCGGTATAATGTGCTGTAAATGATATGCTGGAAGTATCTGTACGTGATTGAGGCATGGTGCTCCAGTCTAGGCGCTGGTTTCTGAGTGGGACATCATCGCACGACGGCGCTGTTTCTGAACAGAGGTCGTCCTGACAGTGCTGCAATCAGTCGACGTAGTCCATCGATGGGGGAATTATCACTGCGTCCTTTGATAGACCGGTCGATGTCATGAGCGAGATTCATGAGTGCTTGTAAGGTACGCGGGCCGAGACGGCGTAGTGCTGGTTGCAGCGTGGGTTGACGGCTGCTCCAGGCACCAGCGCGCGTCAGGGCAACAGCGGGTGCGACTCCTTGTTGCACCATGAACTGCGCCTGCAGAAGGGTACGCAAGTCATTAATCAGGGGAAAAAGAATCAGGGAGGGAGCTTCCCCCTCTTCGAGGCGTTGATCAAGCATGCGTATCGCCCGGTGAGTTTGCCCGGAAAGTGCAGCTTCAGCCAGTTCATAGACGTCATAGCGCGCTGAGTCCGCAGTACTGTTACGCAAGGTCTCTCTGTCCAAGGTGCCAGGTCCGTTGAGCAGGCGCAATTTATCGACTTCCTGAGCCGCTGCAAGCAGGTTGCCTTCTGTGCGCTCAATCAGCAGTTGCAGGACTTCATCATC
>JABEVH010000093.1 GCA_013043915.1 Pseudomonadales bacterium | reverse complement strand
GCTTAACCCTGCCAGGGTAGCATGCTGCGCCACATCCAGAACTTCGACACATAAATCACAACTTCGACTATCGAGGTAAAGTCTTCCTGCCTGGAATACAGCAAGATCTCGCCGACCATAAAAATCGCGTAAGGACACAAAATTATGCAGAAATCTGACCAGATATCGCTGATAGTGCAGTAGCTTATCCACCTCCATGATGGCATCAGCAGCCGCCTGAACCGCAAGATCTTCAGCTAACAATGCATGCAAACGAGCCTCAGCTCCTGATTGTAACCAACCATCTAGCTGCTCTCTAGGCAAATCAAGAGCCTGCTCTGGCTTGTGCGCCAACCAGTCAGCATGAAGCTGCATGACACTTCGAACATGCATCCAGTCTGAAAAGTTAATTTGTCGTCGATTTCCTAATAGGGGTAGCAAAACTTGCTTTTCAAGATCAAGCAGCGCCTGCTGCCAAGCCGGATTAAGCCCCTGATCCAGAGAAAGCTCGGCCTTGGCATGTACATGAGCCAAGGGCAAATCCGCCGCTTCCGTGACATCCACGGATAGATTACCTGTAGCCAAGTGGGTAAAACTCTCTTCCTGGCTATTTAACAGGGCGGCTGCCCGTGTATCAAAAGCTGCCAAGCGACACCGGGCAAAATAATCATCAACCTTGTCTCTCACCCTGTCATACACTGACCACGCCAGGTCCATGTCGACACCCTCATAGGAGGGCTTGGTCATCCACCATGCATTCATAACTCGCACGCGGTCAAAAAAAGCCTGCAACAGATCACCTTGTATACCCGGCTCACCACTGCGATCAGGTACTTGACCCTGGTAGCGCATAATGAGAACAACAAGAGACTCTAACTCATCATCATGGACCATATTGACGGGAATAATCCCGTCGCCATTGGCATGGTCAGGTGGAAACAAACGGGTACGATCCAGCGTATGCTCCAATTGCAGGTTTTCATCGTCAACCAGCCCCAACATGTGTCGCAGCTTCTGAGCTGATTCCAACAATCTGGCACCTGTAGGATGATCAGGATTAAGTGCACTTAGGGGCAACTGATCGGCACTAAACAGCAAATCAGGGTCTCGTAAAGCCTCCACCACAAAATTGGCAGCAGACATCACTTCCGGCACTCGTATCCTTCCGTCGAGATCACTATCGAGGTAAGCCAACGTGGTAGCATCAAAACATAACCCCCGGGTAGGACAAGACAAGGTCGCCCATAGTTTGGGGTCTAGTTCACTCAACTGGCGCAGGTCCTCGCCACGATCAATTCGTACCTGGTCAAAACCACCCGAACGAAAGAAACGCCAGGCATGGGTGTAAGGAATGGGCATATCAGATTCCTGAATGACTATGAGACAGAAAGTAACGTAATCGATGTTCCCAGGGCCGGCGCAAATCATCAGACTCGTTAACCAATTGATGGCTGGCCTGAGACAACAAAAGAATCTGCGCCTGCGGAAACTGATGGCGAATGTAGGTGAGGTTATATCGCCAGTCAACCGTCTGATCCTTTTCACCCTGGATGATCTGGATAGGTAACTGTGATATAGGCATCTTCCTCATACGCTTCTCCCAAGACAACATGGCTCCCACCCATGCCATGCACAACAGCTTAGGCTGCAAAGGATCCTTATGCAGTACAAAGTCGAGAAATTGCGCATCCGAACTGTTCTGACGGAACTTTCGCGGCGTACTTCGTAACCAGTGCCCTAGGCCGTAATACGAACTTCGTGCCAACAGAAATGAAGCTGGCCGTACCAAAGGTGCCCACAAAAACAACCCATGAAATCCGGATTTTGAACCCTGTTCCATCACCTGCTGTAGCAGGATACCGCCCCCTGTACTCTGCCCTAAGCCCAGCCAAGGTTGTGGTAACGCCGCCCCCAACTCCTGTTGCAATCCCATCAATATTTGCTGATAGCTGGAAAAGTCATCGATACAGGCCGTTCGACCACTCGACAACCCATGCCCAGGTAAATCAACGGCAATAACTTCATAGCCAGCCTGCAAGACAACATCCAGAACATGGCGATATAGGGCCACATGATCAAACAACCCGTGCCATAGCCATACAGTACCTCGAACCTCCCCTGATAAAGGCTGCCACCGGTAGAGCGCCAATTGCCAAGAACAGAAAGACCATCGATACAAGGCGCACCGACCTGGAAGTTGATGCAGCCCGTAATACTCAAGGAATCGGACCTGATCGGATGTCAAACCAACTTCATCCCCCCCAGAAGACCAGGTCACCAACTGTTTTTTTAAATCATCAGGTCGAAACAACATACATGCGACGCTCACAAAGATATTTCGAGGCTAACTTACCATCAAAACTTCATTTGGTCAGGGGAAATATAGGCGTGCCGAGCAGCATATCTCTAGCTATCGATGGATCACATCTGAATCTAATAGCGAGAACATTTATCCTTTTGTGATAACCCTACTTACGAAGCAAGTGCGTGGCCTGGTTTCACCTTTATTAAAAATCCCGATGAATGGCAAGTCTCACTAAAAAATGCGCACTAGACTTAGTCAAGTTTTCCTGAGAAGGAGTTCGGGTATGTGGTCTCGCAAAATAATCATTCACCTATCTGTTTGTACTTTGTTGAGTGCATCTTGCCAAGCATATGCCGTGGAAGCTATTACCAGCGGATTTGCTTCACTTATTGGCGGTGCCGTTGTTTCAGGCTCGCCCGGTTCAGGAGTTATGGCTGCATCAGGCGGCACACCTGGCACCGTAGATCCCATTTTAAATAATGGTCACTGCCCATGTGCCGTAGGGAATTGGCCCAATGTGGGTCTATATGACAAGAGGTTTTCATTAAGCCCTGAATCTCGTGCTGGCATTCAGGAAAATTTAATGTGGAATAATGGATTATCATTAACAGCCGAGGCTACCGTACGGGCAGCACCGCATGAATATGGTGATGGTTCCGTAGACTGGTTCTATGCTGGGTACTCATTAGGTCCAAACTGGACTCTGCAAGCAGGCCGTAAACGTCTTCCCTTATTTATGTATTCAGATTTTATTGATATTGGTTATGATTATGCTTGGATGCGTCCCCCTGGCGACTTATACGGATGGCAGATAGACCATTATAATGGCGCCAACCTGCTGTATAGCAATACCATTATGTATGACATCGCCCTAACCTGGAATACATGGACCGGAGCTGAACACGATCATAATAACAAAATGCTGCAGTTAATGTATTACAACAGCAGCCCTGGCGATGCCAGCAATGGACAGCCCATCGATGAGTACTGGTACAATATGATCGGGAGTTATCTAGATTTCAGTCGTGACTGGTGGGATGTCCGACTGGTTTACATGCAAAATGATGTCACACGGACCCAGGTAGGCATAGGGTACATACATCAGGGCGACCATCAAAAGTTCCAGGGTGCTTCTGTGAATCTAGACCCCGGCAACTGGGTAGTTCGTTCTGAATTTAATGAGTTTCTTCGTCCGACGGACCAAGATTACTATCATTCATCCTTATTGGGCATTGGCTACCATATCGGTGATTTTCTTCCTATGCTGACTTATTCGAATTTTCATGAAGACAATATACCATCGCCAGCATATGCTGAAAGCCATTTCACACGTACAGCGTCCGTTCGGTGGGATTTCCGTAAAAACATGGACCTAAAATTACAATATGACGACATGAGGGATGATTCTCATTGGCCTTTTCTTGGCAATACCCGAACTATCACCGTCGGCATAGATACGGTCTTTTAAGGAGAATGGGCCATGAATACAATAAGCAGCAAAAAATTAGTTACCATGTTTATTGTTTTACTGGTTAATATCGGCACTGCTCTAGCCGATTCGGCGTCCAACACAGTAGTTATCATTAACAAGGACAACACTAATAAACTTTCTGCTGAGGATATTCAGGCGATATTTCTTGGAAAAAAGAAAAGTTTTCCTGATGGCACGCCGGCTGTCCCCGTACAACTAGGAGAAGGCTCTCCTGGCTATGATGACTTTACCCGTCAGTATTTACATAAAAGCGACTCACAAGTTCGAGCATACTGGAGTCAGTTAGTATTTACTGGCCGAGCAACGCCTCCACGCATGGTTACTAGCGATGCAGACATGTTGAACTTAATTGCCCATAATCCCAACTTGATTGGTTATTTACCCAAGAATGAAATAGATGCTTCAGTACGCTCGATTGAACCTTGAGCACTGATACTCATCATACTGACAACAACAAACAGGCGAGTATATTCAGCATCATACTTAACGTAGCGATGCGCAAAACAGTCTGTACTCGCCACTACAGTTAAAAAACGACCTTATGCATACCATATGCTTATATGTTATTACTAATCTTTTAGAAAGCAATATAACGACTAAGGTTAGGTCGTGAGAGCGAAGCGAACCACGACCTAACCGGCTGTTGGACGGGCCCGGCCTGCTCTGGACTGGCTATGGAAATATATCCTT
>JABEVH010000092.1 GCA_013043915.1 Pseudomonadales bacterium | reverse complement strand
CGAAATCAGCAGATAGCCCAACTAGGTCACGACGTAGAAACGCGAAATCAGCAGATAGCCCAACTAGGTCACGACGTAGAAGCGCGAAATCAGCAGATAGCCCAACTAGGTCACGACGTAGAAGCGCGTGATGTTGAAATTGCTCTTCATCAAGAGCAGCAAGTGACATTGAATACGCAACTGATTGAGAAGTTAGCAGAAAATGTGCGGTTCACTCAGGCTCTGGAACTTGAGCAGGATCGAGTTGTTCTAGCTCAAGCCGAATTGCAAGCAGTAAGACAAAACCTCAATTCACAACTTCTTGAACTATCTGATTGGGCGACATATATCGATGCGCATCCGGCCATCTACGCATTCAAGAAATCCATGCTTGGCATGGTGCGGAAGATGCTGCGTATGATGCCGCTATCTATGAAGAGTAGGCAGCAACTACGTAAAATCTACTACATTATAGTTCGCCCATCGCGTTTTAGGGAGAAACAAGTTCCTTTTGTCAATGATGATGCGACTTTGCGGTGCGATCTGATCAGCCGTCCGAATTCAGATCGTGATGTATTCGTTTTTGCAGTTATTGATTGGAACTTCCGCATCCAAAGGCCGCAACATATCGCACGAAGTCTTGCTGAAGCTGGGCGGCGGGTCTTTTACTTCAGCAATCACTTTATCGATGCAGAAGAGCCTGGCTATAGGCTTGAACAGCTTCCTGGCGCGGTTGCCCTGTATCAACTGAAGTTACACTTGAAGGGTGCTCCAGCGATCTACTTTTCTCCTCCAACAGACGATAGTCTCGCAATGTTAGAATTAAGTATGGCAAGTGTGATTCGAGACTTTGGTGCAATATCGAGTATTTCGATCGTGCAACACGGCTACTGGTTCCCGCTGGTCAGGCGGTTGCCGAATTCATATCGGATTTATGATTGCATGGATCACCACGAAGGTTTCGGAAACGTGCCCGAAAAGCTGGTGGAGATTGAGAAAGAAATGCTTAGCAACGCTGATCTGGTGACTGTGACCTCGTCCTGGCTTGAAGAATTTGCCCATAAGTACAATTCGAACGTGGCATTAGTGCGCAACGCTTCCGAGTATACTCACTTCATGTCACGGCCTGAACGAGTTTATAAAGATAGCAAGAGCCGCCGTATTATTGGTTACTACGGCGCGATCGCCGAGTGGTTTGATCTGGACCTCGTAGAGGCCGTTGCCTCGGCATATCCAGACTGTTTAATTCTGCTGGTCGGAGATGACACTGTTGGAGCTCATAAGATACTTGCCAAGATGCCTAACGTGGAGTTTACCGGTGAAGTACCTTACTCAACTTTACCCTACTATCTTTATGCATTTGATGTCTGCCTGCTACCTTTCAAGGTTATTCCACTTACGCTTGCTACGAATCCTGTGAAGGTTTACGAGTATCTGGCAGCGGGCAAGCCGGTGGTATGTGTTGATTTACCCGAGATTAGCCATTTTGGCGATCAAGTCGCGCGCGCAGCCTCGGTCGATGAATTCGTTTCGCAGGTTGGAATGGCATTGCGCGAATCTGGAACTGAATCTGAATGTAAAGTCGCTAATCGCCGTCGCTTTGCTGCGGAGCAGACCTGGCATCATCGTGGCATTGAGTTGCTCTCGGCAATCGATGCAGTTCCTATGCCTCGAATTAGTGTCATCATCCTTACGTATAATAACCTTGATTTGACCCGAGCCTGCCTCGATAGTGTGCTAGAGAGAAGTGATTATCCCAATCTAGAGGTCATCGTCGTTGATAATGCATCATCTGATGACACGCCAGCCTATCTTGAAGACTATGCTCGCCGACATCAGGAAGTACGAATAGTTCTAAATCAGAAGAATCTTGGGTTCGCTGCGGGCAACAATGTGGGTTTGTCAATTTCAACAGGTGAATTTTTGGTCGTGTTGAATAATGATACCGTGGTGACGCATGGATGGATCATGACCCTCCTTCGTCACTTTCAAGCATTTCCAGGCTTAGGACTGCTGGGTCCGGTGACAAACAATATTGGTAATGAAGCAAAAATTGAAGTTAATTACCAAAACATAGCTCACATGCCCGGCGAATCTTTGGTTTACACTCTTACGCACATGGGACAGCGCTATCCGTTGAGAAATGCAGCTTTTTTTTGTGTCATGATGTCGCGCTCAACATACGATAGATGTGGACCAATCAGCGAGGACTATGGTCTCGGTTTCTATGAAGACGACGATTATTGTCGAAAAGTCGAAGCAGCGGGGCTGGAGGTTGCTTGCGCTGAAGATGTATTTGTGCACCACCATCTATCGGCGTCGTTTAACAAGTTGAAGTTCTCGGAACGACAAGTTCTGTTGGAGCGCAATAAGGCGATATATGAACAGAAGTGGGGGGCATGGGTGCCGCATGTGTATCGCACCCCCTTGCGGAGGTGATAAGTTCGTCTTTAGGGTTTATTTTTGGCACTCCTTCTGGAGTGCGTCTTTATTATAAAATGCACTTTGACTGACTGATTATGCGGAGCGAACATCTGTGAACCATTGGGTTCAAGATGATGGTTTAACCATTGGCTTGATATTGCGATTGTTCTAAACATCATGACTCAATTTTCGTGTAAAAGAGTTTTTTCTGAAGAAGTATCTGGTTTTTTACATATTTTGTCGATCAAAGCATGAATGATGGCTACATGCAGGACTGGAAATTTTTGAGAGAAAATTAGTTATGAAGAAAGCGGTACTTTGTGTCGTAGGTACTCGACCGGAAGCCATTAAAATGGCGCCGGTTATTCTGGCCCTAAAGCATGAGCCCTGGGTCGATGTTCGTGTTTTGGCAACAGCCCAGCACCGTCATCTGTTGGATCAGGTCCTAGCTTTTTTCGGAATTACTCCAGACGTTGATTTGAACATCATGCGCCCAAATCAGACGCTAGCGGAATTGACGGCGCGGCTACTACTAGCATTGGATGCTGTTCTTTTGCAGGAAAAGCCGGATGTCGTTCTGGTACAGGGAGATACTACGACGGTTATGGCGGTGGCGCTTGCCTGCTTTTACCGTGGCATTCCGGTTGGGCATATTGAGGCAGGTTTGCGCACTTGGGATATGCAAAATCCCTTTCCGGAAGAGGCTAATCGCGTGATCACCAGCATATTTGCGCGCTGGCATTTCGCCCCTACAGAAGGTTCTAGGCACAATCTACTGAAGGAGGGTATCTCCGCTAAAGATATCATGGTGACTGGAAACACCGTCATTGATGCTCTACTGGCGACTTCAGCTAGAGAGTTGGAACTCGGTCTTAATCTCGACCCTTCAAAGCGCCTGGTCCTGGTGACTACGCATCGGCGGGAAAATTTCGGAGAGCCTTTGCACGATATTTGTCGGGCACTTCAATACCTTGCGCACAACAATCCTGAAGTGCAGTTTTTGTTCCCTGTACACCCTAATCCCAATATCAGATATACCGTCCAGCAATGGCTAAGCGCCGTGCCCAATTTTGTGCTTTGTGATCCGTTGGATTATGCTCCTTTTGTGGCAGCCATGAAGCGTGCTTATTTGATTCTCACGGATTCAGGTGGTGTACAGGAAGAAGCCCCCGCCCTGGGTAAGCCGGTCTTGGTGCTTCGAGATGAAACAGAACGCCCCGAAGCCGTTGAGCAAGGAGTTGTCAAACTGGTGGGGCCACACTTCGAAGCTATTGTTCAGGCAGTACAGCTTTTACTCAATGATGAGGTTGCCTACGGCGACATGGCCCGGGGGGGGTCACCGTATGGCGATGGTCACGCAGCCGAGCGTATCGTTAAAATACTAAGGGACCACTTTGCCTGATGTGCCTTGTCTATCTTTCGCCCGTTCCTTGGGCAAGTTTTGCGCAACGACCCCACAAATTCGTGGAGTGGTTCCACAAGTGTACCGGTCGGTCGATAGTCTGGGTGGATACCTACCCCACACGCTTTCCCCAACTGAATGATTTCATGCGCGTCGGGAAGGACACAAAAGCCAATCATAGTATTCCGTCATGGTTAACAATTCTGACACCTCACGCTCTTCCCATAGAGCCCTTGCCTGGTTCTGGTTGGTTGAATCGCTGGCTGTGGCGCGGTCAGATGAAAGCATTGACCTTATTGCGTGAGCAGGCTCCTCTGGTGGTTATTGGCAAGCCATCTGTTCTAGCTCTTCAGGTATTAAAGACACTTAAACCGGATCATTCTGTTTACGATTGCATGGATGATTTCTCTGCATTTTATTCTGGTTTGTCTAGAAAATCGATGAAACACAGGGAATTACAGCTGGCTAGTGATGTTAGTGAGGTGTGGGCATCGAGTTCTATGCTGAATGATCGCTGGCAAAGGAAAGGACTGAAGGTACGACAAGTTCCTAATGCGCTTGATGCTGATTTATTGCCTAAACGCAATACTGCCAAAATGGAGGCAGAACGCAAGACTTTTGGGTATGTAGGCACCATGGGGCCGTGGTTTGACTGGGCCTGGGTAGTTGCCTTGGCAGAGGTGCGCTCAAAAGATGTCATCAGATTAATAGGTCCGGTCTTCGGATCTGTACCTGATTTGCCTAGGAATGTGCAATTGTTGCCGCCGTGCAATCATGAATCAGCATTACGAGCCATGTTAGATTTTGATGTTGGACTAATTCCTTTCAAAATCAATAAGCTGACAGCTTCGGTGGATCCGATAAAATACTACGAGTATCGAGCGCTGGGACTACCACTAATATCCACTTGTTTTGGCGAAATGAGATTTCGAGTTGATGAACCAGGTAGTTTTATTTGCAGCAATATTGATGACATCACACATATTGCTGCGGCAGCGGTTTCATTTGAGCATCATGCGTCGTTGCTCTCTGAATTTGTGCGGAACAATACCTGGGAGAGGCGCTTTCAGGCTACAGGCTTGGTGTAGTCGTGATGCATTCATGTTTATCAGAAATGTATAGGTTGCAAATTGTTACCCATGTCATGGGTATTTCCAGAGAAATGTGCTCAAGCTGAAGGTACTATGATGGAGTCAAAGCATTGGGTAGTTGTGGGTATTGTTTTATGCGGCGCTACGCTAGCATTTTTTGGCCTTCATCATCAGGCTTTGAGCCTGATTTCAGGCTATGTCATGGATGATTCGTATATTACTCTACGCTATGCTCACAATCTCATACAGACGGGTCAACTGACCTGGAATAAAGGGCATGTTCCTGCCGAAGGATTTACAAGTGTTGTTTGGGTTATATGTGCATCGCTCTTCATCGCAATGGGTATTGATCCACTGACCGGTTTACAAGTGACAGCAGCTGTGAGTCTTGCAGGAGCCCTGGTCCTGTTACTACTGACATTGCAAAGACTTGTTATCAAGGACATGTTTACAACCTGGATATTACCTTCAATAGTAGCGCTTTTGTTGGTTTCCAACCGCGACATGGTCATACACCTGTTCAGCGGAATGGAGACCATGCTGGCCCTATTCTTCTGGGCAGTTCATTTCTATTGCCTGTCTTGGTTTTATCTTCCTGAACGTAATCGGAATCGAGATGGGATGCATCTGTTCGTCTGGTCACTGATCTGTGTGGTGGCAACGCTAAATCGTCCTGAATTCGCTTTGGTGGCACTGGCTTCATTTCTATTAGCGGGCCGGGTCGGAAATATCTCATGGAAAAAATTGATCCTGCAGGCCTATGTCCCTTATGTATTGGCAGGTGTGATGGATGAAATCTGGCGCTGGATTCACTTTCATCAGTGGCTGCCGCTGCCCTTTTATATCAAGGTTAGTCATGATTCCTTGCCAGGATTGCAGGTTGCCTGGAACTATATGCGTGAATACGGAGTCGTCTTGTTACTTGCCGCTTCCGGCCTCATCCTGCCCAGTTCGCGCCGCCGAGTCGCTGGAGTCTTGCTACTTGCCGGAATTTTATACGCTTCGCTGTTGATAGTGGCTCCGATCATGGATGTGGGGGACCGTTATCTTTTCCCGCTATGGCCAGCCTGGCTGCTGGCGTTAGCCCTGACGATGGCTGAAATCCATCATCGTCTGAAAAAGGTATGGGTAGATGTCGGTGTAGTCTGCCTTTCATTGCTGCTGACCTATTTCCTGCATCGTCCCAACATGGATGAGATCCAGTCACTACATGACTATGCCATGGGACTGAATCAGGCGCATATCGCCTTGGGAAAGGCTCTGCATTCGATGGGAACCCAGCATAGTATTGCCCTGGGAGACGCAGGCTCAGTACCGTATTTCTCGGATTGGTATGCCGTCGATACATATGGTCTTAACAGTAATGAGGTTGCCTTGGGGCGCTGGCATCACCATTATCCAGATCAAGTCATTATGTCCCGTGAACCAGATGTTTTAGTATTGATCTCATCATCAGGCCATACGCTGGCGACTCCGGATGAAATAGCCTATGAACAGTTACTTTACAGGGATGCACTGGAAAGAAATTACCATTTCATAGGTCTTCTGCGCTTTAACTCAGGGTACTATCTGTGGTTATACGGTAGAAATTCTAATTTGGAGCAACAGGTTAAGCATAGAATCGAGGCAGAAAAATTGACATCCTTCTCTCCCCATCCTCTACCCGCAGCCGGAAGTTAATTCTTCCATGTAGGGTAATTCTCGCCCATTAGGGCAGGGACAGCTCATTGGGCTTGATGTCGTCGGGAAAGTACAGAGTCACCTTGGTTCGGTTTTGCAGGAGCAGATTAAGATGATCCTGGTAAATACCCATGATTTTCTGGCCACCGGGTAGTTTGTCTCCCCGAATCAGAAAATCTATGGGTTTGTCGTCGACTTGAAGCAAAACTTCGCTTTGATCTCCATGAATTTCAGTTCCTAAAATCTTCCAGGTCAGAGGGTTGCTTGCTTGCAGTGACAGGGTATGTGTGCTGTTTGCCATGACTGAGCTGGACAACCCCCATAAATTACGCTGGTTGATGATGGCGAGTGCTTTGTCCGGCGAAATTTTGCGAGGCTTCGAGAGGCTCCAGTCCGTTTTGTAATCTTTTTGTTGCGACATGCCGGCGAGTTGGGGTGGAAACACCAGTATCCAGCATAACTCTAGCGTGAGCAAAACCAGAATCCAACGAACCAGAGCTCCGTAGGTAAGATTCATCATTTATAGACCCTCCCTGCGCGATGCAGAGTCACCTTTCCTGCAATAAACGGCCAAGGTCATGTCGATATGTTGCTGGCCAGATTGTGTGATATGCAGGCTTTCAATATTAACCGGCTGTGAGATAGTTTGCAGGTTGGCAAGAAATTTATTAAGGCTGTCCACCTGAAATGGCATCTCAATTTTGGCTTTGATCATCCAGATATCTGGGGGCAACTTACCCAGATCTGAGTTTTCTGCCATGGTAATTCTTGCTTGCATCAAAGATGCTTTAATGAGCTGTTGATGTATCCATTCCTGAGTTCCAGCCTGAGCCAGGCCAAAAGTGGCGTAGGCAGGCAGAGCTGCCTCCAGTAAAGATCGCGTTGCTGCAGCATTTTTGGCTCGATTGATCCAGGATTTTTCATGAATGAGGCCCTTCACTCGAGATACCTGAGACAGCACTTGCTTGTAGCTAGCATTTTCCACCATGACAGCATCATGCATGACCATCAGCATATACCCCCAAAGTATCACCAGAATTGAGGCTAAGCCCATACGTAAGCGAAGATTGCTTTGCAGTTGCTGTATGAGTGATTTATTCATGGGAAGGGGTGACGTCCAGTTTGAGTGTCAAAATGGCCTCGTTGGGCGATGAAACTCCTTCGATGTTACTGAAAAGTCCTGTGCTATTTAAGGAACGTAGGATAGCGGTCGCTGACAAGTCCCCCTCCATAGGTGCCAAGGTCAATCGCAATTTCTGACCTTGCATATCCCATTCCTGCAAGTAGGCCCGATGTACCGGCATGGACTGAGCGACAGCCGCCATCAGTTCCAGGGGTAGCGTAGAGGGATATAAACGCTCTAAAGACTCGATACGGTCCTGGTCAGAGAGGGCATGTTCCCGAGCCTCAATCAGGGGGCTGATCTGGCGTCTCAGGGTATTTAGTATACGGGACTGCTGGTTTGTTTCATGAATAGCATGCAACCATGCTGCGGTAAAGTCCAGTGTCAGTGCAGCCAGAACCAGTAGAGCACTTGCATAAGCCATGCGCTCAATCTGCATGCTGGAATCCAGATGATCGCGGTTAATGGTTACTTTTGCCCAGGTCTGGTCGGACAAATGCATGGTTGTTGCCGTACTCAAAGTTTGCAACGGAGTGACGCCGATATCGCGCTGAAACAAAGCCCATTCATGCGGGGAAGGAGGGTTTGACCACCATCGACTGTGCATCAGGACGCTATCGCTCCAAAACTGGCCCTCAAAGCCTTCCTGACATGCCAGAAGCCGCAGGCCTTGTTCATCTGCAGGGTAGAATAAGGACTCGGGTATGCATACTACTTTGTGAGGATCAATGTCGGCTGCGCGCAAGGCATCCTCGACGCGTTGAAGATCCCAGGACCAAACCAAGGTGTGTTGAGCTTGCCAGACCATCACATGACCAGTGCGCTCGAAAGGGCTTTCCTTTCTAACCTGCAAATCCATCATTCCCCGGCGGCTTGATGAAGGAATCTTGGTCAGATTAATACACATAAACTGGCAGAGACTACGAGCCAGGATAATGATGGTTTTGCCCTTGCCTGCGCGTTGTAGCTGCAGACTTCCATCGTTTAGCATCCACTGGCGCGAGGGTATTCGCCCTAGTCGTGAAACTATGTTATTTATCCGACGTCCCAACGTAAAGGTGGCCGTCATGCGCTGAGGTCTCATGGTAATTTTCGATCTGTTCTGCAGTGGGCGGTAGGGGGGGGCTGGGTTCCGGTATCAGAGCAGCCAGCCTGAACGACGATAGAGGTTGAGCGTACGTGGCCCTGTGCATTGGTCATGTGTACCAACCAGGTTTCGAGGGCGACAGCGTCTTGTACCTCAAGGACAAATGTATTGATTGCAGGAGAATTATCACTCCAGGCAATCTCCACTATAAGATCTTGAGTACGGTGAATGGCGATATGTCGTACAGGGCTATCATGAACATGAATCGTCAACTCGGCATGATCCCCTACGATGACAGCCTGGAGTTGTACTGAGCCTTGATGAGCTGCTTGCTTTAACTTAGTTCTCATCCTGCCACCCTGGGTAAACGACGCGGATGAAGCGTTCGTAGCGATAACATTGTGTCTTGGTTTGAACAACGGCGATGATTTGAGCATGTTCGTGCAAGGCAACCGACAGAAGGATCTTGGGCTCTATACTCCTGGAGAGTGTAAAAAGGGCAGACAAAGGTGTCTGGTTGCTGGAGACTAGGACAGCCACTTTACGTATCTCGGGCATCATTAGGCGAAGTGTCAGCGAAACAGGCTTCCCTTGTTCGGCCAAGTCCGGCATATCCAGTTCAATCTGATTACTCGGTAACGCCACCTGCATGCCAAGCCGTTGTAAGGCGTTTTCCACGGAATTAGCTGCAAAAGGATCGGCATCTGCGGTGGGTTGTGGTGGTGAAGGCAGAAAAGCCCAAGTACGTAAGGGCAAGCTGGTTCCCACGACGACTACCCATCGTAACCAGGTTCGACGCAGCATGCTTATTGATCCCCCTGAAGCTGACCCTTGCCCGGCGGTGGCGTGAAGTTTGTCCAAGGGCCCAGACGTTTTCTGAATGCCTGCGTTACGGCAATGGCATCCTGGTCCGTAGAAATGACATAGGGTGTAATCATAACAATCAGGTCAGTTTTAGTGTCGTTAAAGGTATCAACTCTAAACAGCTGGCCAATCACCGGTAGATTACGAAAAAAAGGCACCCCCGACTCACTCTTGGTGCGGTTGGTTTGTATCAGCCCTCCCATCAGTATCGTTTGGCCATCCATCAGGGAAATCTGTGTGTTGATCTTGCGGGTACTGATAGTTGGCGATGCGGTGACCCCCGTCGTTGTGGTCTCAGCATTGCTGACTTCCTGGGTGACATCAATATCCACTTGTCCACTGGCATGGATGATAGGCTTCACTTTAAGGATGACACCGGTGTCCATGTACTGCACCGATTGAAGTATGCCACCTAAGACTCCGCCGTTGGGTACGGGGGAGGACGTCAAACCTGTCGTGCTCTCCTGACTGGTAATAACGGGTACTTGTTGCCCCACCTGAATGGAGGCCATCTGGCCATTTTTAACCATTAGGCTGGGGGCAGAAAGGATGTGGGCATGGTTTTCTGAGGCTAGGGCGTTGAGTACGCCGCGTGTCTCGCCAGCTTTGGATAAGGCCGTGACGGACAACCCCCCCGTGCCTATGCCCAGCCCGCCTAGCGTGGCGGTATTAATCAATCCGCTACCGACTGATTGAGTGGGCATGGACCACTCCACACCCAGTTGGTCAGTGTCGCTCAAATCCACCTCGGCAATGGTTACCTCAATCAAAACTGACTTGGAAGGTTTGTCCATTTGTTGCAACAGGGGTAGTGTCTGTGAAAATTCCTGTGAAGATTCTCTAAAAATTAAGGTGTTGGTAGCACTATCTACCACCATTTTTCCGTCAAGTACAGCGCCGGGTTTCGCGCCTGCTGCCGCGCTGCCGCTAGCTGTGGAGCCTGAGGCAGAGTTGTCGCCACCGGGTCCTGGCGCAATTTGACCCGGATTGCTGGCTTGTCCTGGAGCCTTGGTTAAACCGCTGAACATACTTAGCGTCTTGGCCAGCGATTCGGCATCCGTGTAGCGGGGCTGGTAGGTAAAATAGCCCTTGTCATGGTCGACCTGGCTGGAGGGCTTGTCGAGGTTCTCTGCCCAGTCGCTCACATGTTTGAGTATGGACTCATCGGCGGCGAAAACCAGAACGGCAGTTATGGTTTGCACCGGGATGACGAGGATGGGCGCATTGGTTCCTGATGTGCTATCAGCGCTGTAGCCCTCGGCATTAAGGATCTGCACCAGTTTGGTAGCAAGATCATTGGCGTTCCAGAAACGCGGATTGAAGCGTAAACTGTGTCGTCCACGCATCATGGGCTGGTCAAGAACATGAATGGCTTCCAAGGCAGAGTGTACATCATCGGACTGGCCTTGCAGCAGTATGGAATTAGTCAGCATGTCTGTCTGAACGGTCACGGACTTGCCGTACATTAGGGATAACCAGTTGGCTATGGAATTACTCCTGACGGCATTGAGCTCGACCAGCTGAAAAATGGGTCTGAGTTGTAATGGCGTCGAAGGGAGTGCCCGGCCACGAAGAATTTGCGGGGAATACCCGGAAACATTATTGTCCGGGGAGAAGCGATAAAAACCGCCAAGATTGCTTACGGCCACACCGTAGCTCTTGAGGAGCAGCTTGACGATGCTCTCTACCTGCGCGGGAGTTTGCGGCTCCCCTGTTCGTAGGGTGACCAGATCGGTGCGAGCCGCTACGGCAGCATCCAGCTGGATGTTTTTCTTCAGCATGGAGCCATAGACGGTTTGAATGAAGGTGGCAAGTGGCAGTTGTTCAAAAGCAATGCGTATGTCAGCTTTCTCGGCCTTGACGGGAGAAGGAGACGGGTTGGCGTTGCTCAAAGTATTGCTTCGGTCGG
>JABEVH010000091.1 GCA_013043915.1 Pseudomonadales bacterium | reverse complement strand
CTAAACATCCCCATGGATAAATCCAGGGGCTTCTCGCGTAATTGGGTGACTCCTTAGAGCTGTCATTGTAGTCAGTTGGCGCCACGATTCAACAACATGCTGATATCCCCGCCATTCCATCCTTACAGGATCTTCGATAGAACCCCAATATATTCAGGGGCTATGACGGGGTTTGACGCACAAATTGATAAAGATCAGTTGGCGGTTATCCAGAGCTAACTAGGGAGATACGGTCTTCCAGAGGGTCAATAGTCCGTTGGGCAGATGAAATGGCAGGTGCATGGGTCAGTCGAGAGTAGACCATTATTCCAGGATAATGCTTGTTGTTCTCGACAAAAAATGATTCAAAATTAACAAATTAAGCCAAATTATTGGCTGGGTATGTCAAGGCCTGAACATTCTGGCGCAAATGCTCGGCTTGCAGTGTGCCTACAATAATACAGCTGGTACCGGGGTGTTGATAGACAAACTGTAGGTTCTCGCGCGCAACCTTAGCGGCATCGCTGCCAAGATGGCCTGAGGCTAGGGCTTTTTTGATAAAAGCACCTTTGTGCAGGTTAATACATTGTTCCAGAGCAGGTGACTCGATGGTGTGTTCAGGGTGATAGGTCAGCATGACCACATCAGCATATTCAAGGCAGGCCAAGGCACCCTCGAGGGTCTTGGTAGACATGCCAATGGCCCGGACCTTACCTTCTTGCTTGAAGCGAAGGAGTGTATCCAGTCCGCCTTGCTCGATGATGGCCAAGTCACTGCCATCAGAATGCAGGAGTAGAACGTCGATATAATCGGTACGTAACTGGCGCAGACTGTTATCTAGGCTGTAGCGCAAGCCTGCTGGAGAGAAGTCAAAGTGTGATTGTCCTTCAGAGAAGGTCTCGCCGGTTTTATCGACGATGACCCAGTCATGCCGGTGTGAGAGCAGTTGTCCGAGACGCTCTTCACTACGGCCGTAAGCAGGTGCAGTATCCAAGGTATTGATGCCAAGATCTTTGGCTAAGGCCAAGAGATTACGCAGGCTTGCATCATCCGGAAGGACAAAATGTTGCGGATATTTGACGCCTTGGTTGCGGCCAAATTTAACGGTACCGAGTCCCAAGGCGCTAACATGCAGGCCTGTCGTGCCCAAGGGCCTCTGCGGCAGCATCAGGTCATCCCCGCCATGAGATCGCTTATGCTGCGGCCAAACTCAGGAAAGAGCAAGGGTAGAGGTTCTTCCAGGGCAGGCGCTGAGGGTTGAATGTGGGCAGCTTGAAGAAGTTCAAGTATCTGTTGGCCAAGATTGGGTGCCAAGGCCAGTTTGGTGGGCCAGCCGACGATATTATTGCCGTGCATTTGTGCAAAGGCATTGTCAGGCTTGAGAAAATTCTCCTGCGTTGGTTCAGCGCGATCTACGCGTAGAGTTTTCCAGCGTGCGCCTGAAAAAGATTTCCAGGGAAACAACTCCTGAATTTCGCGCACAGCATCTTCAATTTGCAAGCGATCATCGCGTTCTACACCTCGCTCAGCCAATTCTCCCCCGATATACCAGATTTTATGGCCATCATGGCTAGGATGGGTGGTGATGGTGACACGTGGCTTGGAACTGGTGCCTATGCAGTGCGCATACATGTCGGGGAGATCAGTATGCTGCATCATCACCATATGTAGCGGGCGTAACTGCATGTGTGGTGTCTTAAGGCCTGCGTCGTTGAGCAAGTCCTGATTGCCTCGTCCTGCTGCGAAGACCACCGTCCGAGGATGAATGCGGATGGGCTCAGTGCCAGCTGCCGTGATAAAAATCGCCTTGGTGTGATGGTGATCGTCGACCTCTAGGTGGCAGTTTTGTGCAGAGACCCTATAAATTCTTGATTTATGGGCTCGCGCAAGGGTTTCAACCAAGGAATGGGTGTCTAAAACAATGTCATTCAGACGATAAACATTTCCCTTAAATTCAGGGGCACGAAGCAGTTCAGGCCGCTCATCACCCTGTATGGCTTCAATGCGGCCACGCAGCATCTTGCTGCCAAAAAATGTGGTAAATCGCGAAGCTAGTGAGCGTTCAGACCACATATAGTGATGTTCACTTAGCATGCGTACGCCACGCAAATCGATCTCGCCTTGGCCCTTCAAACACTGCAACCAAGTCTCTGGCATATTGGCGATGGATTCAGTCTCTGCACTGAGCAGACCACCCAAGGCATACTTCATGCCGCCATGGATGATGCCTTGCGAGCATAGGGTTTGACCACCTCCTAGCCTGTCATTCTCCAGCAACAGGACCTCGTAGCCCGCTTTACGAAGTTTGGCCAAGGTCCAGAGGCCCGCTATTCCACCACCCATCACGACAACATCAGTTTCGACAGTACGCATAAAGAGGCTGCTGAGCTTCATCGGTTTACTAGAAGCAGTCATGATACCATGTACATACGCTTTGCAGGAGAAGTTGGTGGCTCGCCGTCTCTATAACATCCTATTTTATCTACTGCTTCCCGGTATTCTGGCACGCATGTGGTGGCGGGGACGTCGTGCTCCTGCTTACCGTCAGCGCATCATGGAAAGGTTGGCTCTGGCATTGCCCAAGCGGCATTATGATCTCTGGGTACATGCCGTATCTGTAGGAGAAACGTTGGCTGCAGTGCCTTTGGTCAAGCGACTGCTCGAAGTGTATCCAGATCTGAGCATTATGGTGACGAATATGACGCCTACCGGCTCAGAACGTGCCCAGTCCCTGCTCGGTGACAAGGTAGGGCATCATTATTTGCCCTGGGATTTCTATATGGCGCAGCAGTGTTGGCTAAAGGCTGTTCGTCCACGACTACTGATCATTATGGAAACTGAACTTTGGCCCAACGTGCTTTGGGCAGCGCATCGGCATGGGGTCAAGGTGCTATTGGCCAATGCTCGCTTGTCGCAGCGATCCGCTCATGGTTATGGTCGTTGGTCTGCCTTGGTGCAGCCCATGTTGTCCTGCCTGGACAGTGTGGCGGCACAAGAGACAGCCACGGCAGAACGCTTTATCCATCTGGGTGTTCCTAAAAATCGGGTGACGGTGACGGGGAGTTTAAAATTTGACATGCCCCAGCCAATCTTAAATCGCATGGATTTGAGGTGTCGCTGGCATGTGGATGCCAGAGTCATTCTGGTGGCGGGAAGTACTCACGAGGGAGAAGAATCTCTGGTTCTTGAGGCATTTCGAGGCTTGTTAGGGCGCTATCCGTCTGCGCTGTTGATACTGGTGCCTCGGCATCCTGAGCGATTTGCTGACGTGGAACGTTTGCTAAATACACAGCAATGGCGTTGGCAAAAGCGCAGTGATGAGCAAATGGTTGCGCGCGCTACCCAGATT
>JABEVH010000090.1 GCA_013043915.1 Pseudomonadales bacterium | reverse complement strand
GGTCGTCCGTGGTTATTGTCCGGAATCCAGCCTCTTTAGGCAGGTTTTAGAGCCGTGCCTAGGCTCATAAAGTGGCCTAGGAGAGGGAGATCATGCACGCGTGTATGTTCGTGGAGCTCTAAACGAAAACCTGCTTGTTGAATGAGTTTCATCGGGTCTCGGTGAAGATGGCAGCCATCCCCCAAACGTTTCTGTATGGGGGTCAGGCGGTGTTGCCAGCGTGCTATACCGGGCTTTGGATCGATGCCGTGTTCGACGAAATACAAGCGACCACCGGGTTTGATGACGCGGTACATTTCTAGCAAGGCGTCTTCGACACGGGGGATGGAACAGAGCGTCCATGTCGAGACTACCGCATCAAAGTGTGCATCAGCAAAGGGAAGTGAGGCGCCATCCAGCGTGTGATGCTGCACGGGTAAAGGGAAGTGCTTTACCCGTTGTTGAGCTTTTTTCTGCATAGCAGGGTTGACATCCAGCGTAGTCAGCTCAAGGTTGTTGTTAGGGTATGCCAGCAAGTTAAGCCCTGTACCAAAGCCAATTTCTAGCACTTTCCCGTGAATGTCTCCTAGCAGCTTGTGCCTGAGTTGCATCATGCCAGGACGACTCATGATCCATTCGAGCAGGTGAGGAAAAACCAGCTGGCTATATATCTTCACGATGCGGCGATTCCTGGATAACCAAAACCGCAGTATCCAATAGCCCGAGGGGTCTGGTCAATTCACAGTCTGCCCACTTCGTTGAATGGAGGAGGGCAGATTGTACAAAGGTACACACGGCGGGTAGATCTGCGCTACATGTTCGGGTAGTTAGGTCCACCACCACCTTCAGGGACCACCCAGGTAATATTCTGGGCAGGGTCTTTGATGTCACAGGTTTTGCAATGCACACAGTTTTGCGCATTGATCTGGAATCTGGAACTGCCATCTGCGTTCTGTACAACCTCATAGACACCTGCAGGACAGTAACGTTGGGCTGGCTCAGCGTACAGAGGCAGGTTTTTCTTGATGGGTACGTCTGGGTTTTTAAGCGTCAAATGACAGGGCTGATCTTCTTCATGGTTGGTATTAGATAAAAATACCGATGAGAGCTTATCAAAACTGATTTTACCGTCTGGTTTGGGGTAGGTAATCGTCGGGCTTTGTGCAGCTAGATCCAGGCAAGCATGATCGGGTGTCTTGTCATGCAAGGTCAGAGGTAGCTGGCCCTTAAACCAGTTCTGGTCGATGAAGTTGAAAGCAGCGCCCAAGAATGTTCCCATGCGATGCATGGCAGGACCAAAATTACGTGAACCGTAAAGTTCTTCATGCAACCATGAAGATTTGAATTCGGCTTCATAGCTGAGTTCACGTGCCGGGGTGTCGCTACGTAAGGCCTTGGCAATCGCTTCAGCGCAAAGCATGCCAGACTTCATGGCGGTATGGCTGCCTTTGATCTTGGAGAAATTGAGAAAGCCCGCATCATCGCCGATCAAACAGCCGCCAGGAAACCCTGTGCGTGGCAGGGAGTTGAGTCCTCCCTTGGTGATGGCTCGAGCGCCATAAGCGACACGCTTGCCGCCCTCCAGGTGCTTGCGGATAGCGGGGTGCTGTTTCCAGCGTTGCATCTCATCGAAGGGAGACAGGTAAGGGTTGTGGTAGGAAAGATCGATGATCAAACCCATTGCAACCTGGTGATTTTCAGCATGATAAAGAAAAAAGCCCCCGGAGCTTCCCGAGGATGATAGCGGCCATCCTGCACCATGTATGACCAGTCCGGGTTGATGCTTGGCAGGGTCGATGTCCCAAAGTTCTTTGATGCCAATGCCATAATGCTGGGGGTCAGCATCACGATCCAAGTCAAATTTTTGTATCAGTTGCTTGCCTAAATGACCACGGCAACCTTCAGCAAATAGTGTGTATTTGGCATGCAGTTCATAGCCGGGGGTAAATGAATGTTTGTGCTCACCTGTGCGTGATACACCCATGTCACCGGTAGCTACCCCTTTCACAGCGCCTTGTGGGTCAAACAGTATTTCACTAGCGGCAAACCCGGGGAACAGGTTGACTTCAAGTGCTTCAGCTTGTTCGGCCAACCAGCGTACGACATTGCCTAAGCTTACGATGTAATTGCCATCGTTATGCATGGTGCGAGGTACGGCCCAGTGTGGTGTGGTAATCGCCTTTTTATCACTGAGCAGAAATAGAATCTCATCCTGAATGACCGGGGTGTTCAGCGGGGCTCCGCGTTCTTTCCAGTCAGGAAAGAGTTCTTGCAAGGCTCGTGGCTCCAGTATGGCTCCTGATAGAATATGGGCGCCAAATTCAGAGCCTTTCTCCACCACGCACACTGAAATGTCCTGTCCTATTTCCTGGCTGAGTTGACGTAGGCGTATGGCGGCAGACAAGCCGGCCGGTCCACCACCGACGATAACGACATCAAACTCCATCGACTCTCTTTCCACAAGGATCTCCTTACAGCATGACCGATCAGGCCCAGGATTAAATGGGTGAGGTAGGCGAGACCTCATTCGCGGAGTAGTATAAGGGTATTGCCCCTCCAAACCAATTGCCTGACTGACCGGTCGAACATTTGTATCAGGTCAACTCCACATTTTATGAGGTGATGATTGTGTCTGTGCATGATCTTGCTCATCAACTAGGGCAGTATGCTGCCTTGAACCCGCAGGGATTGCCGCCTGTGCATTTATGGAATCCACCGTTCTGTGGTGATATGGATCTGCGTATTGCTCGTGATGGACAATGGTTCTATATGGGGTCGCCCATTAGCCGACAGCCTTTGGTTAAGTTGTTTTCACGTGTTCTGAGAAGGGATGATGACGGGGAATACTATCTGGTTACGCCGGTAGAGAAGTTGAGAATTAAGGTGGAGGATGCGCCGTTTATCGTTTCTTTAGTAGATAGGGAGTTTGTCGATGGACGGCAAGATTTATTCATGACAACGTTGACAGGGGAAGTCTTTAAGGTTGATGAAAATCATCGAATTTGGGTTGATATTGACGCGATCTCCGGCGAACCGTCGCCGTACGTACATGTCAGGTCGCGACTTCATGCGCGTATTGGTCGCAATCCATTCTATCAATTAGTGGCCTGGGGAGAGGAAAGAGAGCTGCTTTCTACGCCAGAACGTCGGGTTCTTGGCGTTTGCAGCGCTGGAATCTATTTTCTTATAGCAGAATATCCGGTGGAATCTTGAATGGCTGATTTTAGATTGGAGGTGACACAATTTTGACATTTGCGTTTCACCACGCAGCAACTATTGTCTTGAAGTAACCTTAAAAGATGCTGTGGTCGCCACTATGGGTGCATCTCGACAAAGTCAATCTAAAAATGCTCATGCTGTGGCGTGGGTTAGTGTGCCGTTACTCAGCGTGCATAAGAACTCGGGCCTGAGTACCAAGCAGGTTAATAGGTTTTTGGCATTTCAGGGTTTATTGAATGATGAACTGGCACGGCATGCCTGCATCATGGAGAATCCTGTATTGGATCTGCTTGAAACAGAATCAGGGACTCAACGTTTGATTCCATGGTTGCTGCCGCAATGGGCCTTGGTCATGAGTCAGTTGATGTTGGCAAGGCAACAACTCATGATTGAGCTTTTAGGGGATACCACGTGGGCTAAGCTGACTGAAGTTCCTGTCATGACCGTGCGTCGCCAGGTTCGCTATGATGGCGATGGCCGTGGTTTTTGGCAAGAACCTTCATCGAATCCCAATCCGGCTGAGTTGTTGTTGCGTACCACAGAGCAGGTACATGGCTGGTGGGAGGCGTGCCAGAGTTTATTGCCCGAATTAGGTGTCTTGATGCCAGATATGCGTTTGGCTGCTGAACCCACACGGCAGTTATGTAGTTTGATTGAACATGATTATTTGCATCAGGATCTGTCCATTGCATTAGCTACTATGTATGTTCTGGAAAACGCCTTGAGCAACGATGTCAGTGAGCGATTGCGCCATGCGGTTGAGCGCTGTCAGGATGCTGAGCTTCCTGCTCCAGGGCTCAGGTTTTTTGATACTTTGTTGCAGCTGGCCCGAGAGAATAGTGCGTTGGTTCAACATTTTATAGAAGCTTGGTACTTTTTTGACAAATCTGCCGATGAACTGTCTTTTCTAAGACAGTCCATGCGATTGACTCATCTATATGATTTGTTCTGGCAGCAGTTTTTGCCACTACATTCAGGCTTCTCCGGCGACAATCAGTCGTAACGCGTACAGTTTGACCTGGCAGGTAGACAATGCATGTTCACCGATGTGCATGGCCTGATTCAGATGCTCAATTTCATCATCGCGTACGGCGGGATTTACGTGCTGTAGAGCACGTAAACGGTGCAGTTCAGCTTGCATTTGCACGTGATAAAGTACACGGGCCTCTTCAAGTCGAGGCGCTAGTTGTGCTTTGGCCAGCAATTCAGCTCGGGAAATATTTTGCCGTAAAATATCGTGTCGACTCTTGATGATATTGCGAGCTGTCGTTCTATCTAGGCTTTGTAGCTGACGCCTCAGTGTCATATGGGCAACGTTATCTCCCAGGGAGCGACCTTCGGTGTCGATAAGGATGCGGATCATGGCTTCTTTAAGCGCAGCATCCAGCTGAAAGTACTTGGGTACTTGCAGCTCAGGTACAAACAGTGCTTCTAGCAGCAGGGTGCCTGTCTTTACGCCACGGTTGCGTATAAGGGCTACATTGGCATTGCCAAGTTCGGTGTGTGTCAGCATGTCCATGCAAGCGCTGACCATGGGGTGCTCCCAAGTTAGAAACGCAACATCTTCGCGGCTCAATGCGCGCTCTCGATCATAGGTCAGCGTTAGGCCATCCTCATCAAGCTCTGGAAAGGTCTCCATCAACATATGATCGCCAGGCCGAAGCAAGTACAGGCCATCTTCACCGTGGTCATCGATATCGACACCAAATTGCTGAAATATTCGTTCCATGTAAAGAGGTAGCGAATTTTCTTCCTCCTGGCGAGTTAAAGCCTGTACCAGCTGTTCGGCGGGCTCGGGTCGGCAGGAGTTGAGTTCCAACAAACGGTCACGACCTTGTTCAAGCTCTTGTTCCAGAATATGTCGGCGTTGTGTTGTTTCTTCGATGAAAGTGGTCCATGTGGCCAGAGAGTCTGTCTCAAGGCAGTCATGCAGGCGATGGTTCATTTCTGCAAAAATTGCCGCTCCCACGGCACAGGTGTGCTCGAACGCATTGAGTCCTTCATGGTACCACTGCAAACGGCGTTGCTCAGCGCTGCCAGATAGGGATAAAACATGGATGTGTATGGGGCGCTTTTGTCCTATGCGGTCTAACCGTCCTATACGTTGTTCAAGCAGGTCAGGGTGTTCGGGCAAGTCGAACATGATCAGATGGCAGGCAAACTGAAAATTACGCCCTTCACTGCCAATTTCCGAACAGATTAGTATCTGTGCCCCGGCTTCCAGGTCAGAGAAGTAAGCGGCGGCACGGTCACGCTCCAGCAATGACATGCCTTCATGAAACATAGAGGTGCGAATGCCTTCCTGCAATCTCAGGCAATCTTCAAGATCAAGAGCTGTGTGGGACTCTTTGCATATCAACAGGACTTTTTCATGACGCAGCTCTTTTAGCAGTAAAAGTAGAGCCTGAACTTTGGCCTGGAAAAGTTCATCAGGTGAGGCGGGTTGGGTATCCAGCGGGTGGATATGCAAATGGCGAGGCATAAAGCCTTGCACAGCATGGCGTGTGTTGCGGAAAAGTAGTCGGCCTGTACCATGACGGTCTAGCAGAGCATTCAACATCTGTAGACGTTGTGAGGGCGACAGCAGGGATTCATGGGTCATCCCGACTTCAGGTACATAACGTTGTAGGGTGGCGATGTCTGCTTCGCTGCAGATACAAGGATCCTGCATCAGAAGTTGAGCCAAGCGCGCAGTATCCTGAAAAGAATGTGTTTCTGTAATAAACGCTTCGTAGTCATGGAAGCGCTGCGGATCAAGCAGTCTTAACCGGGCGAAGTGGCTGGTCAAACCAAGTTGTTCAGGTGTGGCGGTCAACAGCAGGACGCCTGGACAACGTAGGGATAGACGTTCCACCAAAAGGTAGGCCGGTGATGCTGATTCAGGTGACCATGCTAAGTGATGGGCCTCATCCACAACTAACATATCGAAGCCGGCTGCCACGGCCTGGTTTTGTGCTTCGGGGGTTGCCAATAGTGTCTCTAAGGACATGATGATCAATTGCTGTGAGAGAAAAGGGTTGTCCCCTTCGCTGCTTTCGGTTTCAGCTTCGAGGCGTTCTGTATTGAATAAACTGAAGCGAAGATTAAAACGTCGTAGTAACTCCACCAGCCATTGATTTTGCAAATTCTCAGGAACGATGATCAGAATGCGTTGCAGACGCCCCATGAGCAACTGTTGATGAAGTATCAGACCAGCCTCTATGGTTTTACCCAGTCCAACTTCATCAGCCAGCAGCACGCGAGGTGCATGCCGACGCGCGACTTCTGAGGCGACATAAAGTTGGTGGGGCAGCAGTCCTACCCGAGCGCCACCTAACCCGTAGGTGGGTTGTTGCATTAATTTGCTGCGATTCAGCAGGGTGTCATAACGTAAATTAAACCATTCATTGGCATCGAGCTGCCCTGCGAGGAGTCGTTCTTGCGGGCGAGCCAGCTGAATCTGATGGGCAAGTCTGGTTTCAGGCAAGGAGATTATCTGGCCATCTTGCCGTAGGCCCTGGTAGCTAAGGATGCCTTGTTGCTCAATGACGGCGGTCACTTGCAGGGTTTGGCCATCAAGATCGAGTACGTTGTCGCCTACGTCATAGCGTATTCTGGCGATAGTGGCATTGCGTCTTGCATAAACACGTGTTTCCTCACTGCCCGGAAATAGCAATGTGACGGTTCGTGCTTCTACAGCCACCACCATGCCAAGGCCCAATTCAGTTTCGCCTTCACTGATCCAGCGTTGTCCCAAGCTAGGTTCTTGCATACTTTCTTTACTCGCAGTTCATGGTGGCTAAGGGTTGTAGGGTTAAAAAGGAGAGGGTAAATCAAAGCTCACGCGCTCATGAGAATGGGGGTGGGTAAAGCCCAAGTGCATGGCATGTAAACACAATCTCGGTGCAGCTGCCAGAGCTTCAGCCGGAGCGTAAAGGCTATCCCCCAAAATCGGATGTCCTATGGCCAGCATGTGAACCCGCAGTTGATGTGACCTTCCGGTGTAAGGAATCAAGTCCACCAAACAACGATCCTGACGGCGTTTACGTACTGACCATAGTGTTCGCGCTGCCTTGCCCTCATGGAAATCAACGCAGTGCCTCGGTTTGTTTTCAGGGTCATAGCGCAACGGCAGGGTGATTTCACCTTGTTCTTCTTCCGGGTTACCCATTATCCAAGCTTGATAGATTTTGTCGACCTCACGATCATGAAATTGTCGACTGAGCTCGCGGTGAGTTTGAGCATCACAGGCCAGTACCATGAGCCCGGAGGTATCGCAGTCAAGACGATGAACAATGCGGATTTCCGGGTTGAGTTGGGTTTGCAGGCGTAAGGCTACGCTGTCGAAATTCTCAGGAAGTCGACCAGGAACACTGAGCAAACCCGCAGGCTTATTGACGACCAGCAGGTAGGGGTCGCTGTAATGGATGTCAAAGCCAAGCGGCACGAGTATCTCCTAGTTCAAGCGGACAGGATTCTAGCAAAATTGATGGCCATCATGGTAAGGCTTCTTTGTGTTGTTGCAGATTAAGGGGATGAAGTACAGGGTTGTGCTAGCATTGACATAGATTCTTTGTTTTGGAACAATACAATTATGAACAATTCAAAATTATATGATTACTCTGAAACCCAAAGCAGGGTGGAGAGAGCGCACAGGCGGGCCACCGGAGAGGCGCTGGGGGCTGTTGGAATTAATCTTTTGATTAAACACTGCGCGTGGCTGATCAGTGATGTCATGAATGATGCGCTCAAACCTTTCGGGCTTTGTTATAAAAACTATGTGATCATGGTACTGATTTACAGCAACAGCGATAATACAGCCAATCCTTCTGATCTTTGTTTGGGGATGGGGGAGACCCGTTCCAACATGACGCGCCTCTGCGATGAGCTGGTGGATCGAGGCTGGGCGCAGCGAGTGACCAATCCGGAAGACAGACGACGCGTAGATTTGTCCCTGACGTCCGAAGGTATTGCCCTTCTCGAACAAGTGTTACCCATGCTAAGAACACGCAATAAGGCAGTTTACTCCGTATTTGATGAACAGCAAACCCAAGTGATTGAAGAACGTCTTATTCGCCTCATGCAATCGCTGGAAGCGCATCGCGATGTCTAAGCTGTTTCATGCCGGGCTGTGCTTGGGTATTGGTTTGTTGACAGCTTGTGCGGGGTTGCCTGACAAGGTTGATAGGGTGTCTTTGCCACAGGCAACGGGATCACAACTGGCTCCGGCACCTGGAGGACAATGGCCATCGGCACGGTGGTGGAAGGACTGGAATCAGGCAGACCTTGATCATCTGGTTGCGCTGGCCCAACAGCAATCTGCTGATGTGGAGGTGGCGAAAGCGCGATGGTTGCAGGCAGGAGCTTGGGTTGAACGTAGTGACGCTGCCCGCGGCTTGAAGGCATCAGCTGATGCCAGTGTGACGCATGAACGTTTTAGTGCCAATAGCTATATTCCACCACCTTATGGTGGCAAAGTTTACGATGATTCTGAATTATCCATCCAGGCCTCCTATGATTTTGATTTCTGGGGACGGCAACGTGATCTGCTCAAATCTGCTTTGGGTGAGCAGCAGGCCAGAGCTTTTGAAGCTGCAGGCATGGCTGACCTGATAGCTGTTCGTGTCGCCCAAGCCTATGTCAGGTACCAGTTTATTTGTCTGCGTCAAGCATTGCTGCAGGCACGTCTGGCCATGGAAGTTGAACACTTAACGCTGCAAACTGCGCGAACAGCGACAGGGCTGGATGCGGTGGATACCTTGCGAGATTTGCAGATCGATGTAGCCAACAGTCAACAGTTAGCGCAGTCCCTAAGACAACAGCGTGATGAGCAACGTGTGGTTTTGCAAACGCTCACCCATCAACCCTGGGCCTCCCTCAAGCTCACTCATCATCCCTTGTCCATGATAGCTACCGGGGTGCCAGCACAACTTCCCTTGGACCTGTTGTCGCGTCGGCATGATTTGGCGGCTGCACGAGCTCGAGTCGATGCCGCTTATGATCAGGTCGAGGCTGCGCGCGCTGCGTTTTATCCTGACGTCAACCTGGCTGCCTTTGCTGGGTTGTCCAGCCTGACACTTGCCAGCTTGACGCAAACAGGTTCTCTGGTGGCTGGTATTGAACCCGCTTTGCATATACCCCTGTTTGATTCAGGGCGGTTGCGTTCGAGTTTGCGTGTGGAACGACGTACTGCAGAGTTGGCTGTGGCTGAATATCATCAAGTTCTAGAGCAGAGCCTGGAAGATGTTAATCGTGCGCTGGTGATGATTCGGGGACAAGATGAACAACAGCCCTGGCTGGATGCCCGTATGACTGCTCAGCAACAGCATGTGCAAGGTATCGAGCAAAGAGTTCATGCAGGTTTGATCAATGATAACGAGCGCTTACGAGCAGCTTTGCTACTTAATAGTATTCAGGATGAAAAAGCGGCACTGGATGAACAGCGTTTATTGGCGCGTATTGCTCTGGTTCAAGCTATGGGCGGCGGGTTTGATGTGAGTGACCACCGTGTCACGATGAGCATGAGGAAACCATAATGGTGGAGCAAGCAGCCAAGGGTCAATCGCGTCAGGGTAAACGACGTAGGGTACTGCTGTTACTTGCATGTTTGTTTTTGACCTTGGGGGCTGCTGCGTTTGTCTATCACCCGATCTGGGGGCAGTTTGAAGAATCTACCGATGATGCTTATGTTAATGGTCACTTGATAGAACTGCATGCTCAGGTGCCTGGCGTGGTGACGGTCATTGATGCCGATGATACGCAGCTTGTTCATGAAGGTGGACCTTTACTGGAGCTTGATGCGACGGATGCCAAGGTTCACTTGCAACAGGCTGAGGCGAGTTATCGAATTGTAGCGGCTGAAGTTAACAGGCAATGTCTGGAGATTGTCAGTGATACCGCAGCTACCTTGCAGAAGCAGGCTCAGTTGCAGGCAGCGCGAGATGACCTCGCGCGTCGTTTACCGTTGGCGCATAGCCCCTCCATGGCTGATGAAGAGTTGGCACATGCCCGCGATGCTGTGCGTATCGCAGAAGAGACGCTGAAAGAAACGCAAGAACAAGCTGCTGCTGCGCATGCTCGTGTGGTTTCCTGTGACCCCGAACATCAACCTTCCTTGCAGCAGGCGCGTGCAGCCTATGTGGCTGCCTACCTGAGCTTGGAGCGTACCCGTATTAAAGCGCCGGTCAGTGGTATGGTGGCCAGGCGGCATGTTCAGGTGGGCCAGCAGGTCAGCCCGGGCGATAGTCTGATGTCCATCGTTCCTCTGGACTCATTATGGGTAGATGCCAATCTTAAAGAAAGCCAGCTGAGACATGTGCGAATTGGTCAAAAAGCCAAGGTCGTCAGCGATCTTTATGGTTCACAGGTGGTATACCCTGCGGTGGTAGAAGGTGTGGCAGCTGGTTCAGGAAGTGCATTCTCCCTGCTACCTCCACAAAATGCTGTCGGTAACTGGATTAAAGTGGTGCAGCGGGTAGCCGTCCGTTTACGACTGGATAAAGCTGTCTTGGAGCAGCATCCCTTGAGAGTGGGTTTGTCTACGCTGGTCACTATCGATACCCATGATCGTGATGGTTCTCTGCAAGGTATAAAGGCCCAACCCGGAGATGACAGTACAACGATTGTGTATGCCCAGCAGCTAGACCGGGCTGAAAAGGCGGCCGATCGCTTACAGCTGGCTCAGGCACATCGTAGATGAATACAGACAAAGTAGCGGCTGCACCCACCTATCTGCAAGGACTTCCCCTTGTTCTGCTGAGTGTCGCTGTGGCCGTGGCAACCTTTATGGAGGTGCTGGATACGGCTATCGCCAATGTGGCTGTTCCTACCATTGCTGGGGATTTAGCTGCTAGCGCGTCGCAGGGTACCTGGGTGATTTCATCTTACGGTTTGGCAGCTGCCATTGCCGTACCGCTGACAGGTTGGATTGCCAAACGTTTTGGTGAAGTCAGGGTTTTTGTGATCTCGGTACTGTTGTTTACAGCAACTTCTGCACTTTGCGGTTTTGCTCATAGCCTGCCCGTGCTGGTGCTCTTTCGATTCATGCAGGGGCTGGTCTCCGGACCCATGGTGCCATTATCACAGACCTTGTTGTTGAGTAATTACCCGCCATCCAAGCGCGGAATAGCCTTGGCGCTATGGTCAATGACGGTTGTGGTGGCGCCGATATGTGGTCCTTTGTTAGGGGGATTCATTACGGACAATCTGACCTGGCCTTGGATATTTTATATCAATGTGCCTATCGGAATTGTGGCGGCTATGGTCAGTATGACGTTAATGCGGGGGCGTGAGAGTGCTACCCTTAAATTACCTATTGATGTGGTGGGATTGGTACTGCTCATCATCGGTGTCGGTTGCTTGCAGTTAATGCTGGATAATGGCAATGATCTGGATTGGTTTGGTTCTCCTGTGATCATTGGTTTGGCCATTGCTGCTGTGGTGGCTTTAAGTTTTTTTGTGGCCTGGGAGTTGACGGAAGAAAACCCCATTGTGGATTTGAGCTTGCTGAGTCAGCTTAATTTTGGTGTGGGCGTGGTGGTTTTGTCGTTTGGCTTTATGACTTTTTTTGCCATGAATGTCATGTTTCCTCTCTGGTTACAAACCGTGATGGGGTACTCGGCTACTTGGGCAGGCTTGGCAACAGCTCCGGTGGGTATTTTGGCCTTGATACTTTCCCCTATGGTGGGTCGGAGCGTGGGGCGAGTGGATTTACGTATTTTGGCTACCGTGGCTTTTGTCGTTTTTTCCATAACGACCTGGTGGTTTTCCAGTTTTAATATGGAAACACCCTTTAGCCTTATGATCTTGCCACGGATATTGCAAGGTGTAGCAGTTGCTTGTTTCTTCATTCCGGTCAATAGCATCATTATTTCCGGAATTCCGCCGGAGCGTATGGCGGCCGCCTCGGGCCTGTCCAATTTTTTCAGGACCCTTTCAGGGAGCTTTGGCACGGCTTTAGTCGTCATGGTTTGGGATGATCGTATGCGTTTTCATCGTCTACGTTTGTCGGAGTATTTTTCACAAAGTGGAACGGCCTATCTGGACTATGTTCGTCAATTGGCTCATGCCGGCGTGCATGGTGCCAGGGCAGAGCAGAGTGTCCTGGAGTTGATCAGCTCACAAAGTTATATGATGGCAACCAGTGAAGTCTTTCGCATGGCCAGTTGCGTTTTTCTGTCCTTGATTTTTGTACTTTGGTTGACGCGCCCACCTTTCTCTATGGGCGCGCGTGGGGGAGGTCACTGAGTGTGGCATGGTTAACGCTGAACTCGCCGAAATAGCGGTGGGTGACGGCGACTTTCCTGATAGGGCTGGGTAAAGGACTGCAGGGCACTAACGGCATCTTCTATCGATTGATCATCATTCAAACCATAGCTGTCAAATCCGCATTGGTGTAAAAAGTAGACGATGTCGGGAATGATGTCGCCAAGTGCACGTAGCTCCCCGCTATAGTTGTATTTTTGGCGTAAGAGGCTGGCTTGAGAGAAACCTCGTCCATCGGAAAATGAAGAAAAGACCAAGGCAATCATGTCCAGTCTGACCAGAAACGGTTGCAGGGTGGAGACGTCAGCATCAGCAGGTAACCTGACCCCTAAAGGGCCTGCTCGTGACAACAGTTCTGGCTGCTGACGCAGGTGCTCCAGGGTAACTAGCAAAGGCAGTGTCGCGTCTGGCAGTGCTGACAAATCTTCCAGAATAATATAGTCCTCTGCGGTGACAGGGATGCCGTGTTTAATCAGCTGTGGCATAGACACGCTCCTTGAATAGTTCAATGCCCAAACGGCGGTAGGCTTGCAGAAAAGTCTCTCCGGCCTGACGATGATCAAGATAGACCTGCACAACCTCTTCAATGATGTCGGCCATGTCAGCTGCATCAAAGGAAGGGCCTAAAATTTCACCCAGACTAGCATCTTGTGTGGCTTGACCACCAAGTGATACTTGATAGAACTCAGCCCCCTTCTTGTCGACACCTAATATGCCGATATTACCGACGTGATGATGGCCACAGGCATTCATGCAGCCAGAGATGTTCAGGGTCAACGGCCCTAGATCATAAAGGCAGTCGAGCTCATCGATACGGCGTTGTATCTGTTCGGCAATGGGGATGGATTTGGCATTGGCCAAAGAACAGAAGTCCCCTCCCGGACAGCAGATAATATCCGTAATGCAGCCAATATTGGCGGTGGCCAGGCCCAGTGCTTGAAGGGATCGCCAAAGAGGAATCAGGTCAATCTGCTTTACATCAGCCAATACCAGATTTTGTTCATGCGTGCTGCGCAATTCTCCACCGCTGTAGCGGTCAGCTAAATTAGCGATAGCCAGCATCTGTTCTGCGGTGACATCGCCAGGAGGTATGCCGGTACGCTTGAGTGACAGGCTGACGAGGCGGTATCCGGGTTGGCGGTGAGCATGGGTGTTATGGCGATACCACGTGACAAATTCAGGCATGTGGGATGATGTTGAGATATCGAGCTCAGGAGCCTGACTGTCATAAGCTGGCAAGGGGAAATGCGCATGTACACGATGGATCTCAGCATCGGTCAGAGTCAGGGGGCCATCCTTAAGGTCGGTCCATGCGGTCTCAACCAATTCAGTAAAGGCTTCTACGCCCAGAGCTCGTACCAGAATCTTAATACGAGCCTTGAATTTGTTGTCACGGCGGCCATAGAGGTTATACACCCGCAGAATGGCTTCCAGATAGGATAACAGGTGGTGAGCTTCTAGGTCATGCTTAATATAACTTCCCAAGATAGGGGTACGTCCTAATCCGCCACCAACCAGAACATGAAACCTCAGGCTGCCGTCAGCATGTCGCGCCATCTGCAGACCAATATCATGAACGGTGATAGCTGCTCGGTCGTCCGTGCTATGGGCGTTGACGGCAATTTTGAATTTACGCGGCAAGAAAGCGAATTCGGGATGGAACGTTGACCACTGTCTGATGATCTCACACCACGGGCGAGGGTCTGCCACTTCACCGGCTACACGTCCTGCAAAGGGGTCACTGGTGGTATTGCGTATGCAGTTGCCGCTGGTTTGTATGGCGTGCATGTGAACGCTGGCCAATTCTGCCAAAATATCAGGGACATCTTCCAGGCGGGGCCAGTTCAGCTGCATATTCTGTCGTGTTGAGAAATGGCCATAGCCACGATCATAAACCCTGGTGATTTCTGCCAGTTTGCGCAATTGCTGGGTACGTAATTGTCCGTAGGGAATGGCGATACGCAGCATAGGGGCATAGCGCTGGATATAGAGGCCATTTTGCAAGCGCAGGGGACGAAAAGCGTCCTCGCTCAGGCTGCCTTGCAGGTAACGTCGCATTTGGTCGCGAAACTGAGCCACACGTTCATCAACCAGTTGCTGATCGTATTCATCATAGATGTACATGGTGTAAGGGCATGAAATGACCGTTGGGAGGTGAAGGCTAACAGCGAGGCCTCATAAAATAAAATTCTTTTTTTCAATATGCTTATGCGATTTGGTGAAATGCCATGCCATGGGCGTAACAATTATATAGGTGGAGGGCTCGACATTCCTCAACATCTGCTGGTCAGATGCCCGCGAAATCGTTAGCATTGCCGCTTGTGTTTACGGCCTGTTGAATCGAGTCGATCCATGGGATTTAAAGCGACAGATAGTCTTTCCGAGCAAATAGCTCAACATCTTGCTGAACAGATCATGACCGGTGATCTGGTTGAGGGCGAACGTATTCAGGAATTACGTATTGCCAAGGAATTGAATGTGTCGCGCGGCTCGGTGCGTGAGGCTTTGTTGTTGCTGGAACGGCGACATTTGATCAGTATTTATCCGCGTCGTGGTGCGGTAGTCTCTGAATTATCGACTCAGCATGTTAAATCCTTGTATGAGATTGTGACACTGTTGCTGTCCCTGCTGGCAAGGCGCGCTGCAGAGAACTGGCGCGTGTCTGATCTTGAAGCCTATGTGGCGCAACTGCGGCGTATTAAAGCGCGAGCCTTGGAACAGGATGTGGAACTCTTTAGCGATGAAGTATTTGAGTTTTTTCGGGTGGGATACCGTTTTGCCCAGAACCCTTACGTTGAAGACATGCTAGAAGATCTGGAACATGCGGTCAAACGCACCACCTACCTAGCCTTGCATAGTGTTAAGCAGAGTTTGAATGATCTGGTTAATGGATTGCAGCGAGTTTTGGATGCCATCGAGCAGCGTGATCCCGACCTCGCTGTCCAGCGGGTTGAAGAACTGGGGCGTGACCAGCGTGACTTGGTACTGGAGGCTTTGCTGAGGCTCAAGCAAGTAGAGCTGGCCTGGGCCCAGCGACACCGGCGCTAGGGGAAGACATGCGTCTGAAGTCGATCAAGCTGGCGGGGTTCAAGTCATTTGTCGATCCCACCGTCGCGCATTTTCCTACCAATTTATCTGCCGTTGTGGGGCCTAATGGTTGTGGTAAGTCAAATGTAATTGATGCTGTGCGTTGGGTCATGGGCGAGTCTTCGGCTAAAAATCTGCGCGGCGAGTCGATGACCGATGTTATTTTCAACGGTTCTACCGGACGCAAGCCGGTCTCGCTAGCTTCCATTGAGCTGGTGTTTGATAACAGTGATGGTGGTTTGGGGGGAGAGTATGCGGCCTTTAGCGAAATCTCCATCAAGCGCCTGGTGACGCGCGATGCTCGCTCGGATTATTTCCTCAATGGAACGCGTTGCCGCCGTAAAGACATCACGGATATTTTTCTGGGCACCGGGCTGGGGCCACGTAGCTATGCCATTATCGAACAAGGCATGATTTCTCGGTTAATCGAGGCTCGTCCGGAAGAGTTGCGTGTCTATATTGAGGAAGCTGCAGGGATTTCGCGCTATAAGGAACGTCGCCGTGATACGGAAACACGCATGCGCCACACCCGTGAGAATCTCGAGCGGCTGAGCGATATCCGTGAGGAACTTGATCGCCAGCTACAGCATCTTGAAAGGCAGGCGCAGTCTGCTGAAAAATATCGTGAATACAAACAGGAAGAACTTCAGATCAAGGCTGATCTGCTGGCACTGCGCTGGCGTGTTTTGCAACAGCAGGCTCAGTCATATGAAGCAATCATGCAGCAGCAGACCCTGGAACTGGAGTCCGTACAAACGACATGGCAGCATGCCGAGTCCCAGCTGGAGATACAACGTCTAGAGCGACGTGAGCATGCCGATCGTCATCAGCGGGCGCAACAGGAATACTATCGCATAGGCAGCGAAATTTCCCGCCTGGAACAGCAGATGCAGCATCTGCGTGAACGTGAGATACAGCTCAACCATGATCTGCAGGAGGCTGAGACATCCCGGCAGCAAGCGCTTGAACATGTGCAGGGTGATAGCGAGGAGTTGGAGGTTTTGTTGGGCCGCATTGTAGAGCTAGAGCCTGAGCTCGTGCAGTTGCAAACGTCCCTGGAAGAACGGCAGCAGGCGTTGATGCAGGCCGAGCGGGCCATGGCTGAATGGCAACAGGGCTGGGAGGCGTTTAATAGCAGTGCTTCACAACATCGGCAACAGGCGGAAGTACAACAATCTCGGTTACAGCAGCTGGAGCAATCGCTTAAAAGAGCGCGCGAGCGCTGGCAGCGTTTGCAGCTTGAGCAGGCCGATATGGCGCAACATGCGCCGGAAGAAGATGTAGAGTTGCTGGAAGCGCAGATGCAGGAATTGCATCAGCAGCAGGATATAAGCACGGATAAAGTTGAAGATCTACAGCAGCAAGTGAGGGGGCAGCGTGATGCCAATCATGCTCTGGGTCAGCGTTTAGATCAGCGTCGTCAATCGTTGCAGCAGCTTAAGGGGCGCTTAGCTTCCTTGCTGGCCCTGCAACAGGCTGCTTTAGGGGAAAATCAGGCCACGCTAGCTTGGCAGCGACGTGTGGGGGAGTCCCCAGTCGCGTTGCTGGCTGAAAAAATTCAAGTGAACTCGCCTTGGGAAAAAGCGGTTGAAGCTGTTTTGGGACCGATGCTGCAAGCCATGCTGGTGGATGGAAAGGTGCTGGAATCTTTTAGCGCAGAGGATATGCAGCAAGGCCAGCTTTCTTTGGTACATCTTGAGCCGGTGGGCAGTCCAGAGTCTTGGCCTGAGGATGCTTTAGCTCATCAGGTAATGCCTTCAGGTCTTGGCATATGGCTTGGGTCTGTACGTTGTGCCGCTTCTGTGGACGATGCCATCAGGCAGCGTGACATGCTGGCGCCAGGAACGTGTTGGGTGACCACGGAAGGCTTGATGGTAGGGCAGAGCTGGGTGCAATGGCGAGGCCAGGCTCATGATGATGCAGGCATATTACAGCGTCAGCATGAAATCGCGGCATTACAGCAAACCATCGCTGAATTGCAGGAAGAAATCGATCAAGGAGAAGAAGAGCTGCAGGAGGGGCGTGAACACTTGGCTGAGCAGGAACAGGCGAGGGAAGATGCGGCCCGTCAGGCAGCGGAAACTTCGCGTCAGCGAGGCTTGCGTATGGCGGATCTGAGTGCCAAGCAAGTCAGGCTGGAGCAGTCCATGGCCCGACGTCAGCGTATCCAGGGTGAAATGTCCGAAGTTCAGCTGCATCAGCAAGGCGATGAGCAGGCCTACGAAGACAGCCGTCACGCCTTGGACCTGGCACTGGAACATATGGCGGCAGATGCGCAGCAGCGCGAGATTTTGCTGGCACAGCGCGATGGTCTGAGGCAAGGTGTGGAGCTGGCGCGTCAGGTACAGCGCGAGGCCAGGGATGCTCTGCAGAGCCTGACTCTGCAATTGCAGCAGTACAGGTCGCGTGAGCAGGCAGCGCGTCGTGCTGCCGAACGTGCTGAAGAGAATGTTCGCCAGTTACAGGATCGTTGTGAACACTTGCGCCAGCTCTTGATGGAGCTGGAACAAAGTCCGGCCCCGCGGGAAGAAGCCTTGCAGCAGTGGTTGCAGGAGCGGGTGCGTGCGGAAGAGCAAGTGGCTGTTGCTGCTGATACTTTGGCCAAACTCGATGCAGGTATGCAAAAGTTGGAGCAGCAACGTACCGAGGCTGGTCGCCTTGCTCAGGGGTTGCGCGATCAACTGACTACACAACGGCTGGCCTGGCAAGATGCGTGCACACGGCAGCAGACTTTAGTTGATCAATTGCAGGAACTAGGCTGGATCATGGCTGATGTTGAGCCTGGTGTGGCTGCTGATGCCGAGGAGTCACTTTGGCAGGAACGGCTCGATAAGTTAGGTCAACGTATACAGCGCCTTGGAGCCATTAACCTGGCTGCTATTGACGAGTATCAACAGCATAAGGAGCGTAAGACCTATCTTGATGCACAAAATGCAGATTTAGAACAGGCGCTGGAGACTCTGGAAAATGCGATTCGCAAGATTGATCGCGAGACCCGCACCCTGTTCAAAGATACCTTCGATCGCGTCAATCAGGGTTTTCAGGCACTGTTTCCCAAAGTCTTTGGCGGGGGGCATGCTTACATTGAGTTGACGGGTGATGATTTACTCGAGGCAGGCGTAGCCATCATGGCTCGCCCACCGGGTAAACGCAATTCCACCATACATCTGTTGTCAGGAGGAGAGAAGGCATTGACGGCTTTGTCCCTCGTGTTTTCGATATTTTCACTCAATCCTGCTCCTTTTTGTATGCTTGATGAAGTCGATGCTCCACTGGATGATGCTAATGTGGGGCGTTTTGCTCGGTTGGTGGAAGAGATGTCAGAACAAGTACAATTCATTTACATTACCCATAATAAGTTAGCGATGGAAATGGCACATCAGTTGATGGGGGTGACGATGCACGAACCCGGTGTGTCGCGATTGGTATCGGTTAACGTAGAGGAGGCTGCTCGCTTGGCGGCAGAGTAAGACGATGGATCTGCGTTCCTGGTTGCTTGCCTTGGTAGGGATATTGACCTTAGGGGTTGTCCTCGATGGTGTTCTTCGTATTTGGCATAATCGCCGCCGACAATTGCGTATGCGTCTTGAGCCGGTGCCCAATACGTCGTTGGAGTTAAGTGTTCAGGAGATGATTGGTCCGGTTCGTGTTATCGATCGGGACAACTCACCATCAGGAGCAGGCCTTCTGAACATGCAGGGGGAGGTTGGCGATGAGCTGCCCTTGTTGCAAGGACATCAGGATGAGCCTGAACAACAGGATATGTTTGCGCAAGAGGTAGTGCTACTACCGCCTGTAGAGCCTGAGCCTGAACAGCCAGTTCATGTCGATGTTCAGGCGAAGGAGCCTCCTAAGGTGGTGGCAGATGACTTTATCGTCTTGCATGTTTTACCCTCGGTAACCGAGGTGTTTTCCGGGGAAATGTTATTGCGTTTGGCTTTGGGTTACGGCCTGCGATTTGGTGATATGCAGATTTTTCACCGCCATGAGCACCCGAGTGGACGTGGAGAAGTGCTGTTTAGTATGGCTAATGCGGTTGAGCCGGGCTATTTTGATATCGATACCTTGACCATGACGGACTGTTACGGCGTTAGTTTTTTTATGACCTTGCCAGGTTTTAATAGTATTCAAACCTATGATCTTATGCTCGATACCGTCCGGCGGCTGGCGCATGATCTGGGAGGGGTGGTGGTGGATCAGCAGCGCTTGCCATTATCGTTGCAACTTGCCGAGCATCTCCGTCTTAAGGTACAGGAGTTTGAACGACAACGTTTGATGCGTGCTTCGGGAGTATCTGTGTGAGCGTGGAACGCCAGCGGCTGGAAGTTCTGCGTGAGCGTTTGCGTTACCATGCTCATCGCTATTACAGCCTGGATGATCCTGAGGTTTCAGATGCAGCTTATGATTCCTTATGGGTAGAACTGAAGTCGTTGGAGGATCGGTATCCTGAATGGGTGACCCCCGATTCTCCGACGCAGCGCGTTGGGACTCAACCGCTGGCGACGTTTAACAGTGTGATACATCGTGTTGCCATGTTGTCGTTGGATAATCTCTTTTCCGAACAGGATCTTGTCGATTTTGATCGCCGTGTGCGCGAGCGCCTGCAATTGCCTGAAGGTATTGAGGTGGGTTACGTCTGTGAGCCCAAGCTCGATGGTCTGGCCATCAGCCTGCGTTATGAGCGTGGATGCCTGGTGCTGGCGGCGACACGGGGTGATGGCCAGCAGGGTGAAGATGTTACGCATAACCTGAGGACGCTGCCTACGGTGCCCTTGCGTTTGCAGGGGACTGCGCCTGATTTCCTGGAAGTGCGGGGTGAGGTGTTGATGCCTAAGTCCGTATTTCTGGCGCTTAATGAGCAGGCACAGGAACGGGGAGAGAAAGTTTTTGCCAATCCTCGTAATGCAGCGGCAGGTAGCGTACGTCAACTCGATCCTAAGATCGCTGCCGGGCGTGGCCTGGAGTTTTATGCTTACGCCGTGGCTGAGTGCAGTTCAGCCTTGCCTGCTAGCCATACCTTGACCTTGCAGCGGTTACGCGGGTTCGGTTTTAAGATCGCAGAACCCTGGGGGACAGGAGAGGGGCTGGCGTTTTGTAAGCAGTCCTACCAGGATCTTGCACAAAATCGTTCACGGTTACCGTTTGATATCGATGGGATGGTCGTTAAAGTTGACCTTCTTTCGGCGCAGCAGATACTGGGATTTGTCGCCCGGGCTCCGCGCTGGGCAGTTGCCTGGAAGTTTCCAGCGGAGCAGGTGGTGACGCATTTGCTGGGGGTTGATTGGCAGGTGGGGCGAACCGGAGCTTTGACGCCGGTAGCTAGGCTGGAGCCAGTTAACGTTGGCGGCGTGGTGGTCAGCAATGCTACCTTGCATAATATGGATGAGATCAATCGCTTGGATGTGCAGGTGGGTGATGCTGTGGTTTTATACCGCGCCGGTGATGTCATACCCAAGATTGATCGGGTGCTGTTGGAGCAGCGCACAGGCATCTTTAAGCGTATTGAGATGCCATCGGTCTGTCCGGTTTGCGGTTCGGAGATTATTCGTCCCGAAGGTGAAGCGATATCTCGTTGCAGCGGAGGCCTTTATTGTCCCGCTCAGCGGCTAGAAGCTCTCTGTCATTTTGTATCACGCCGTGCCATGGATATCGATGGATTAGGGGAGCAGTGGCTTAAACAATTGATTGATCATGATCAGGTGCATCAACCTGCGGACCTTTATCGCCTAACCAAAGAGCAGTTATTGCCGCTTGATCGCATGGGTGAAAAGCTGGCAGATAACCTGCTGCTGTCGATTGCGCGTAGTCGGGAGACTACCCTGCCCAGGTTTTTGTATGCATTGGGCATACGCACCGTCGGCGAAGCCACGGCGCTTAATCTGGCGCAACACTTTCGAACGATGGAGGCTTTGTTGCAGGCGAGCCGTGAGGAACTGTTGCGCGTGATCGATGTAGGGCCGGTTACTGCAGATTTTCTGCTGGCGTTTATCCATCAGCAGCATCACCGCGAGATTATGAATGATCTGCTCGCCTGCGGTGTGCATTGGCCAGAAGTTCAGGTGGTCGCTGGTTGGCAGGGCGGTAGTTTTGTGTTGACCGGTACCTTGTCCAGCATGACAAGAGATGCGGCGCGTGAACACCTATTGAAACTAGGTGCCAAGGTATCAGGAAGTGTATCGCGCAAGACTCAGGCGGTGATTGCCGGTTCTGAGGCAGGCTCCAAACTTGCTGAGGCCGAGCGCTTAGGTGTGCCCGTCTGGAGTGAAGCTGATTTTTTACGGCTATTGCGCGAACAGGGTGTTGATCTGTGAGATGGCTACTGTTAGGCATAATATTGTTGCTGGGAGCATGCGCAACGTTGCCGCCATCGCATCCTGATGATCTTTGTCGAATTTTTCAGGAGAAAAAAAACTGGTACCGCGATGCCAAGGCGGCTAGTGAACGCTGGAAAATACCCATCCCCATCCTGATGGCGACGATGAGAACAGAGTCCGGGTATAGAGCCAAGGCCAAGCCTGCGCGACCTTACTATTTGGGTTTTATCCCAGGGGTGCGTCCTTCCAATGCCTATGGTTATGCGCAAGCCAAAGACGATACCTGGCAAGTCTACCGGCATGATGCAGGGCATGACTTTGCCAGCCGTGATGATTTTGCCGATGCTGTGGATTTTATGGGCTGGTACGATCATGGCAGTGTCATGCGTAATCATATTGCTCCGGGTGACGCTTATCATTTGTACCTCAGTTATCATGAAGGTCAGGGCGGGTACGCACGACATACGTATGCGGGTAAATCATGGTTGCTGGCGATTGCGCGCCATGTGGAAACCACCTCGCACCGTTATGCGGCGCAATTGGCAGGTTGTATAGCTGATCTGGAGAGCAGCCAGCATCATTGGTTCTAGCGGAGGGGACTGTGGAGCAGGAATCGGTGGTTTACGGCATCATCCGTGATGTTGCCTGGATACAGGGGGAAGGAGGCAGGTTTCGTCGTGAGCATAATCTGTCGGTACTGGCTTCGTTGCCTGATCATGAAGGCTCTCCCTTGCTGGGCAGGAACCTGTTCGCTGAGTCTTGTCTGAATGAGTTATCCAGCGTCTCGCAGACCAGCATCATTCATTTTGGTATGGCCAGACGAGGTATCGAGTACGAGTGGAAATCCTGGATGGAGGCTTTTGAGTCCTTGTTGGGCCAGCTTTACTGGGTACAGGCCAGATTGCATCTTGAAACTGAGTATGCAGGACATCATACCTTCGTATGGGAACCGCAGGGCGAGAGTCACTTGCCGCATAAGCCTATGGACGTTCGTTGTGCCTGGGAGCATGAGGTCGGTGGTCATTGGCGTGGACAGGGGTGAGGTTGGAGATGTCTTTAAGTGATCAGCTAAAAAAACTCGGTCTGGCCGATGCAAAAACCGTACGCAAGGCAGAACATGCCAAGCGTCAAGCGCGGGTTCAGGGGGAAGATGAGGCTTTGCGCCGGCGGGTTGAAGAACAGCGCCAGGTTCAGGTAGAAAAACAGCGCGAACGTCAGGCGCAGCAGGCACAGGAACGAGAGGCACATGAGCGTCTTGCCAGTGCCCGACAGATGATTTTGGCGCATGCGCAACCCCGCCAGATGGGTGAATGCGCCTATCATGTGGTTGTCGATCATAAGGTGCGAAAACTATGGTTGCACCCGCAGCAGCATGAAGATCTGTGTTCTGGCCGGTTACGTCTGGCCAGAGTAGATGATGAGCTGGTTATACTGCTGCTTAAGGATGCGGAGCGTGTTGCCGCCAAATGTGCTGACTTGATCCTGGCTCCTGCGATCACGGCCTTAGAACAGACCGGTGATCCTGAGTACGATGAGCGCTTTAAGATCCCAGATGACCTGATGTGGTGAGGGGGTTAGGTCGTTGCCATGTTTGGCTAAGCTGCGGCAGGGTGGTGTGCTGCCGTACAAAATGACTGATTTGCCGGGCAAGTATATCTGGACAGTCTTCCTGCAAAAAGTGCCCGCCCGGTAGTTGTTGCAGCATTTCCAATCCCAGTATCTCACGAGCTTCTTGCCCCTGGTATTGCAAAGGTAGGGCTCGTTCATAGCGTCCCCATAGTAACTGAACAGGATATTGACGTCCGCGTAAACTGAGGTGTATAGCGCGTTCAAATTCCTGGGATAATTCAAAACGGCGCATGATTTGCAGAAAAGCCCGACCTGAATCTTTTTGGCGCAGTAATTGCCAGTGAGCATGAAGTTCAGCGGTAGGTACTGGGGTAGTCAGGCCATATTGACGGTAAAGTTTTGTAAAGAGCGCTGTTGACATGTTTCCCAGATAAAGAGGACCTATCCATGGCCATACCAAAGGTTTCATATACCACGGTCGTTGATAACGTGCGGTGGCTACCAGACTGTTCATGATGGTCATCGAGGCGATACGCCCAGGCATTAAGCGTGCATATTCAAAAGCAATAGGGCCTGCCGTGTCGTGTACGACCAGATGAATGCGCTCAAAGCCAAGGGCATTCAGCGCATCAGTCAGCCAACGTGCCAAGCCACACCAGCTATAGTCAAAGTCTTTGTTGGGGCGATCAGCTAATCCCATGCCGGGAAAGTCGATAGCGATAGCATGAAGACCGCATTCAGAAAGTTGTGGCAACAGATAACGGTATACCAATGCGGATGAAATCGCCCCGTGCAGACAGATGACAGGTTCACCGCGGCCACAATGCCATACCCGCGTGGCAGCCTGAGCAACCTGCAAATCTGAGGCAAGCTCCATCCAGGCATCAATGATTTGCTCAGGTGTTGCTTCTTCGGAAGGAGACCATACCCATCGTGTCTGTACAGGGGGCTGATTGATAAGTCCGAGCAAAAGACACTCCTGCAAAAGTCAGCTTCTAATCTTGATAAAGTCTAGTTCAAAATGCTCTAAGGGCCAGTTTAACGAAAACAGGAAACGGCGTCGCAATGACGTTACATACAAAATTATTTCAAATTAATGGATTTTTTATGAAACCTTCTACACTTGTCGTACCCAGATACAACAAATGAGGAGAACTGGGATGACAGTATTGAGCAAGGTGTGCGAGGTGTCGTTGGGGCTGGCGAGTCTGGCTCTGGTGGCATCAACTCCAGGCTGGGCAGATGATAACCTGAGAATCAACGGGTTTTTAACGGCCGGGGTGACAGGTAGTGATATGAAATCTATGCCGACGTGTCCGTCAACGGGCTATTCAGGCGCCATGCGGCCATCGAGCAATTGCACGGTGGTGACCAGTCCCACTAACCCTTTACAATACACACCCTATTACGATCATATCGGCGGCACACCTTCGTGGAGCCAAGATGGGATATTGGGTTTACAGACCGATTATACCATTGATAGCCGCAGTTCGGTAACGGCACAGCTGGTCTCCTACGGGACGCAGGATTACCAGGTCGAGGATGCCTGGGCTTACGCGACCTTCAAGCCGACCAGCAATGTACAGTTACGTATGGGGCGGCAACGTATCCCTTTTTACATGTTGTCGGAGCAGTTGGACGTAGGCATGTCCTACCCGTGGGCACGCCCTCCGGTTGAGATGTATGCCAATCCGGTCAACACCTATGATGGGATCAGTGGTAAATACTCCTGGATGTTGGGTGATGTCAGCGGCGATTTTGGCTTTATTGCCGGAGATGCACCGGCCACGCATAATTCGCCCTATATACCGCTGGGTTTTGACATCAAGAATGTCCGGGGCTTCAACTTTAATGTTTATACGGGCAACTTTACCTTCCATGGTGGTGTTAATGCGGGTAATGTCAATCTGAACCTTGCCGATGATCAAACGCCGGGCAAGATGTTCTATAACTTGAATCAGTTGCTAACTACCGTAGGTAATCCGGGTATCAGTGACCAGCTGGCAACCTTCTATAATCTCGGCATGATCTATGATGATGGATCGTTGCTGGTGATGAGTGAAGTGGCTGACTTGCAATACTCGCAAGGGATATTGCAGGATCCCTTCCGTGGCTATGTATTGCTGGGTTATCACATGGGGGATTTTTTACCCAACTTTACCTACAGTACGACGCGTACCAATACAGCTGGAAACAGTCGGCGTTCTCAGGCCTTGGGTGAGCTTAATAATCCGGCCAATACCTCTACCTTGCAAAGCTACGCAGCCAGTCAATATGGGCTAAGTCAAATTGGAGTGGCGAATGCGATTAATGCATCCAATTTGGCACAGCAAAGTATTGCCAACCAAGGTATGCAACAGTCCTCTTATACGCTAGGTCTACGCTACGATATAACCCCCAAAATGTCTGCCAAGCTGGAGTGGTCCTATGTGACCGGGTTGGGTAGTAATTCTGGAGGGTTCGGAGGTGGAGGCTGGGGTATGTTCAGCGATGCACCCTTAAATGGTCACGCCGATATTTATACCTTTGTCATCAACGCCATGTTTTAAGGAGGAGCCAACATGAAAATGCAGACTGTGCAAAAGACCCTCCTGGCGATGATGTTAGCCTTGACCGGTTCAGCTTT
>JABEVH010000089.1 GCA_013043915.1 Pseudomonadales bacterium | reverse complement strand
TCAGGAGTCGAAGGCTGAATGCCTTCATCAGAACTCGGATATATGGCAGCAATCGAACCTTGTTGAACATCATGAAAAGAAATCTTGGCAAAACGGGGGCGACCATATATGGGCTATGGCGAAGTAGTTGGTGAAAACAGAGAGCAGCCGGATTTGTTATAATGGTGGTGCATTTGGGAACCAAACCCGTGTTCATCCTCCAAATCAGGCAGGTAAGGTCTGCTCAAAAGTTCCTGTTTTCGGCGATTTTGGCAGCCTCGCACGTATTGACAACAGCTATACACCACCCCATCATGTGCGTATCTGTTGTGTTTACATAAAGAGGTTGCCGTGCGTGCTGCTGCCATCAATATACGCGCCTTGCCGGAACAGCGTGATCTCATCGATCACGCTGCCAGCCTACTGGGCAAAAATCGTTCAGACTTCATGTTGGAAGCCGCTTGCGAACGTGCACAGAGCGTCGTGCTGGATCAGGTTCACTTCACACTTGATGCGGACACATTTCAGAAATTTGTCAATCTGCTAGATGAGCCGCCAAAACATAATCCTGGCCTTGATCGCTTATTTGAATTGAAGGCTCCGTGGGACAAGGCATGAGACTTGATCTCACTGCTCCTCATCCACTCACTATTGATCACCGCTTCAATGAATTTTCCTGTGGTGAATCCGTCCTGGATGAGTGGCTCAAGCGTAGGGCCATGGCCAACCAGGTCCGCGGAGCTACCCGCACTTTTGTCGTCGCCGATAAGGATGGCTATGTTTATGGCTATTACGCGATGGCCGCTGGCGCTGTGTCTCAGCATGCAGCTACCGGTGGTGTGCGTCGTAATATGCCCGATCCGATCCCGGTGATGGTTTTGGCGCGATTGGCCGTTGATCATCGTGCGCAAGGGATTAATCTCGGAGGAACGATGTTGCGGGATGCTATCAACCGTGCTGTGAATGTTTCGCAGAACACCGGGGTGCGTGCCCTCCTTGTTCACGCCCTTCATGACCGTGCCAAATTGTTTTACGAACACTACGGTCTCCAAGCCTCCCCGACTGATCCATTGATTCTTATGCTGCGTCTAAATAGCACTAAGCCATGAGTAACTTTAATAACGGCCCTTACGGGCACTGGTGACGCCGAGTCTTTCGACTTAATCTCCCTTTCCATCCCTACGGGATCTTCGATAGACCCCAATGGGTTCAGGGGTATGCCTGGGTAGTTGACCGATACTGTAACGCAACAACCGTCCTAGCGGAGCTTGATATCCAGGGTCGTGGGTATCCGTGCTCCCGATATCGCATTCACCGACTGCGGTTCATCGATAAATATCCTGTGATCCGCTATACCTGCTTTCATCAACTGACTCTTGATAGCCTCGGCGCGGTGCAGGGCCAGCAAACGCAGGGCATCATGACTTAAGGCAGGGAGCGAACCCGATGCAGTCGCACCCGTATTTAAGACCTGGGCATCCAGAACTGAGTTGAAGCCGGCATGAATAAAAAGCAGCAAATGAACATGTTGCTGTAACACATGCACCAAGGCAGACAGTTTAGCCTGTTCCTGATCTGAGATCAGATTTGAACCGGCCATAAAATCAACATGTTTTATGGTATCGGAGTGCTCACCCCAAAGCTCAGCAACGAACTCCAAAGGCGAGTCAAGAACATGGCGCAAGGTGCCTTCCAGAGCCTTAACGACGACTGACCTAATATCCAGATTAGGATCATTTAAGTTGCCGTATACGGGCACACTCAGATCGATACGCCCCTCACTATTGCGTAACACATCCACCGCCAGACGCAAGGGTAAATCAATAGATGCCTCACCTGGTAGCTTCGGCCCTAGTTCCAGTTGATCGATACGTAAACGATTACTCCCGATCAGATGCTGATGATCCAGGCGATAGTTCAGTTCTAGATCCATCATGCCCTGATCGATACGGTATCCGGCAAACTGGGCGGCATAAGGATTTAATGTGGGCATTTCTATATCGCGAAAATGCAGGGAAGCATCCACCGCTGCTGTTTTAGCGAAAGGTTTGACCTTGCCTGATACATCGACATGGCCATGGCGATTGATCAGGCCTTGCATCATCACCTGGGTCCAGGCTGATGTATTCTGCATGTCCAAAGGACCTACTTCACCATTCAAATGATGAATACTGGCATGAAAAGGGGCATGCAAACTCAAGTCAGAGAAATCGACACCTGCCTGATCAAACACAATCCGATGGACATCAACCGCCAAGGGATGTTTTGACGGCGGCTGGGCCGCCTGATGGCGGGAACGCAAAATCTGCTGCCAATTTAACTGGCCATTAGACTCTATCGTGACTTTGCTGTACAGATGATCGACATCCACCTCGGGTATGCTTAAGCCATGCCCTGGATAACTCACGTTCAGATTAGGTATATTGATCTGCTTCCAGGATAACAACGGCTGTTGATTGCGGTCATCTTCCAGTAAAAGATCTCCCGTCGTCAAACTTCCGTGCAAGACCACCTGCAGGGGTTTAAGGCCAAACGCAACATAACCCTGACTGCTGATCGTGCCATGATCAAGAACCGCGTAGGTATACTGACGTAACCAGGGTTGCACGGGCATAAGATCAATATCTCGCAGCTTGAACTGCCCTCGGGCTTTTTTCAGCTGAGGCCATACGGTGCCATTCCAAGCTAGCTGGGCCTGGCCCCACTGCCCGGACATATGCACACTCAAGGGATTTAAATTATGTAAACGTCCGGTATCCAGAGCCAGTTGCGTGGCCACCCAGGGTACCGAGGTTGTAGACGTCGCATAACGCAAACGATCCATACCCAGATGAAAACCTTGAACGTCGATGCTCCAGGGAACTGAAGCTGTTTTATGTGGGGTACTTGCTGTCGTGGGCAGCTTGCCTAGCCAGTATTGAATTTCCTGATAAGGCACTAAGCTGCCATGGCGGTCCTGATCCAGTCTGAGCTGACCCAACTGCAAGGCTATCTTCCCTGATCTCAGGCGATGCTTAGCCAATTGCACATGAAGCTCATAGCCATCAAGACGATGCAAATCCAGCCAGGGATGCCGCCCCTCCCAACGCCATTGCCGTGCATGAATACCCGCTATATCCAGCTTCTGGTTTGACGTTTGCCAGCTTCCCCGATCCAGCACCGCCTGGCTCCAGCTCAGTCGATTATGGTGTTTGCCGTGCAGTAGATCGACCTGACCACCTCCTAGCTGCCCTAGCTGCCAACCTAACCGCCCATGGTGCATATCCATACGTACAGCCTGTATGCCTAGCGCCTTGACATGGCCCTGTAACGTAACAGGCCCTACATGCGATGCTTGCCATCCCAGGTTATGCAGGGAGAAACGACCTAAGGTCCAGATGGTTCCCTGCACAGGAGAGTGTACAGCGCCAACCTCAGCATCACCCAGGCTCAACATATCACCGTCCTGTTCCATGGACAGCGCATGAACGCTGAGGCCTTGTAGCGCAACATGACCTTGCTGATAACTCCATGGATCTAATTGCAGCATCGCCACCTGAAGACGCTGACGCTGTATCTCCATATCCAGGTGTTCAATCGCTGCCTGCCCGCTCAGACTCAAGGACTCCAGATGTTGAGGATTTAAAGAAACATGGCCGGATGCCGTCAGGATGCCATCATGTACCTTGGTATTAAGAACCGGCGGTAGCCAAAGATCTGCATTGCTCAGATGCAAACGCTGTATCTGCCAATTCACATCAGCCCGGCCTGCAGCAACCTGGCCTTGTACATGTACCTGTCCTAATAAGGGACCTTGCATCCCAGCCTGCAGTGTCCATGGTACTTTGCCCGTTGTATCCAGATTATCCAGATCGAGTTGTATATCCTGCAGCATAAAAGCCCGTTCCTTGCCAGCCTCCCAGGCATGCAAGGTGAGTAAACCTCGACGCAGTTTTACATGTTGAGCCTTAACCTGCCACGGTGACGGCTTGGGCGAAGGGTGTGGCGGTGCCAACTCTTTTATCCACGTCAAAAAATCAACCTTGCCCTGAACGTCGCGCTGCATGAAGAGCTCAGGGCGATCCAGATCAACGCTCTGTACCTCAATCTGATGCTGCTCACCATCAATATGAGGTATCTGTATATCCCCCGTCGCCAGCTCCAGTCGTGGTGAATTAAAACCAGGACGCTGTACACGTAATCCCTGCACCTGTACCCGTGTATGATCCAGGGTCCACTGCCGATGGCCATGACGATCATCAAAAGCATAGTTCGTCGAGAACTCCAGGGTTCCCTGGCCAATATGGACAGGCCATAGCTGCTGCAGAGCCCCCCCCAAGGCGGCAAGGTTACCCTGGGTGAGCATGATATGACCTGAGCTGCGCAGAGGAGCCAGGTTCAATGAACCCCACCAGCGCAAACGCCAGGCATGAGCCCCCCCCAAAGCCCCCTTCATATCCAGCTGAATCTCAGTATGGGCATGCCAAGTTCCCACATCCTGCACTTGCCATGAAGGTATTTTTAGATCCAGAGGTTTACCCCCCTGAATTTGAGCGTCGACAATGTGTACCTGCAAAGAAGCCACCTGCAAGTTACGGATCAGCCAGCCGATACCCGGAGCATTCTTAGCGGTAGTAGCTGGCTGTGGCGGTGGCAATAAGTTTTCTAGATCGAGATGGCCATGTTCATCCACATGAACCTGAATTCGAGGGTGCTCAATGGAGATATCCTGAATAATCAGGGCACGATGCCATAACGAGGATGGACTTAACTTCAGATATAATTCATCGATGCTCAGCTGAGGACGGTGCTGTTGCGCCAGTGACATCCCTTGAACATGGACTGACCAGCGCCACGGTGAAATACGCAGGGAAGGCAGGCTTAACTTCCAATCTGGATGGCTTAAGTTCCAACTATCAGCTTCACGATGCATCCACCAGGGCAGCACATAGCGCAATCCGACATCATACACACCCGCCAGCATCGCAACGACAATCCCACCTGTTCTCCATGCACGTGAAAACCTTTTTTTTCGTCGACTACCATCCTGGTCATGCATACCTTTAACCTGAACATCCTTTGCTAATGAACCCTGGCAGCATGATGCCGTAAAAACTCAGACATCAGTTCAACGGTCAGGGGATGACTGAACCAATACCCCTGTAGCATGTCACAACCACTGGCCTTAAGAAAGTCAGCAATCGATGATGTCTCCACGCCTTCAGCCACCACCTGCAGCGACAGGCTGTGCGCCAAGGCAATAACTCCACGGGTAATCGCTGCATCGCTACGGTTACGCTCAATATCCTTGATAAAAGTTCGATCAATTTTCACGGCATTGATGGGCATTTGTTTCAAATACAGCATGGAAGAATAACCGGTACCAAAATCATCAACGGATAGGCTAACTCCAAGCTGACTGATCTCACGCAATAAGGCAAACATGGCTTCTGGATCATCAACCAGCATAGATTCGGTAATTTCCAGCTCCAAACAGGCAGGATCCATATTTTCCTCACTGAGGATCAGCCTCACCCTGCTGACTAAATCAGTTTCCCGTAATTGACGAACGGAAAGATTGACTGCCATCTTTTGTTGTTTTCCACAGAGGCCCTGACGTTGCCATGCCACCAGCTGCCGGCATGCCTGACGTAATACCCATTCGCCAATTTCAACAATCATGCCGGTATCTTCAGCTAAAGGAATAAAACGAACCGGTGATACCGGCTCCAGACCTTCAGGATGCCAGCGCAGCAAGGCCTCAAAACCCGCAATTTTTGAAGTTTTAAAATCTAGCTGCGGCTGAAAAACGAGGAACATCTCATCTTGTTCCAAAGCTCGCCGCAACCGGTTTTCCAGCCTGACCGACTCACTGATTTGTGATTCAAGGTCACTGGTAAAAAACTGATAATTGTTACGTCCCATGGACTTGGCCTTGTACATGGCCAAATCAGCACAACGCATTAGGCCATAAGCATCCCGCTTGGCCTCCGGGTAAATAACCACACCCAGACTGGCACCCACATGCATTTCATGGCCCTGCAGGACAAAGGGCTGTGCTATCGACTGTATGATTTTACTGGCCACTAAATTTGCCGTATGACGACAATCTGTAGTTTCCAGTAATATCGAGAACTCATCCCCGCCCACCCGTGCAATAAAATCCGTATCACGAACACATTCCCGCAGACGTGCTGCCACATCTTGCAACAATAAATCACCTAAATCATGCCCGAAACTGTCATTAACCATTTTAAAACGGTCAACGTCCAGATAGATCACCACCAATTCATGGCCGCTCTGTTCGGTACGCATAAGCGACTGCAACAATACACTGGATAAAAGATTGCGATTAGCCAAGCCAGTCAGCGAATCGTACTGAGCCAGTTGACGCAATTGCTGCTCGGTCGCCTGCCGATCGGTAATATCCTTAAACACCAATACTACACCGGCAAATTCACTGACCCCGCGCACGAGTGTCATCATCGGCGTTGCTGTCATTTCAACGGGAAATACCCGATTATCCGTATGAGCATAAAAACCTTGCTGTTCCTGATAACGTGTACCGCGCGAACAGGTTTCACGGACAGCTGAATCGAGCCAACTCATGCGATCCAGAGGATCGGGAGTCGTCAGAAAGTAGTCAGAAATATGTGTATTGATCAACGACTGATCGTGTGTAATGAGTGCAGATTCAGCAGCGGGATTGGCAAAGATGATATACCCCTGCGTATCTAAACCGAGGATTCCTTCACCCACGGAACGCAAGAGCAGATCATTTCGGTCTTTAAGCTCTTGAACCTCGCGTAAACTTTTACGAATAACATCCAGACTGTCTCTTAACTGCCTGTTTTTAGCATCCAGATCAAGAAAAACGCGAGCTTTGCGACGTAAAATTTCAGGTTCAATCGGCTTGGTCAGGTAATCCACAGCACCGGCTTCATAACCACGGAACACATAACGCTGCTCTTTACTGATAGCTGTCACAAAAATAATGGGCACACTCTGGGTTCGCCTGGATTTACGCATCAAATGCGCCACTTCAAATCCATCCATGCCAGGCATTTGTACGTCAAGAAGCACCAGTGCCACCTCGTAACGCAACAAAAGTGCTAGTGCCTCGCTACCCGAAGTTGCCGTTAATAAGGAAGCATCAAAATCTTCAAGCAAGGCCTCATAAGAAACCAAATTAGCGGGCTGGTCATCCACAATCAATATGTATTGCCGTTGTTGTAAGGTATCCACAGCATTCTCATGTTCAGGATGACGGAAAAAACGCATATCCCACTAGTACAGCCACCCCCGCTCCCATCAACTCGGTTAACAGTCCGAGCGTCAGCGCATAGCGCTCATCACGCAAACTTACGCTACCCAGATATACTGTCACCACATAGAACGTAGTTTCCGTACTACCCTGTACTACGGCAGCCACCCTGGCAGAGAATGAATCCACCCCCTCATGATGTATAACATCCAGCAGCATGCCTCGCGCAGCACTTCCACTAAAAGGTTTCATCAGCATACTGGGCAAGGCAGGAATAAAAGCTGTATCCCCTCCGAGGACAGACCAGCCCCGCTCAAAAAAGTGTAGTAGAACATCCATCATTCCGCCTGCACGAAGCACAGCCAAGGCACTTAGCATGGCCACCAGATAAGGAAAGATGGACAAAGCAACCTGGGCTCCCTCGGCGGCTCCCTGAATAAAATCTGTATAGATATCGGTGTGACGCCAGAATCCCGTCAGTAAAATCCCCACAATCACCACCAGTACCAAGGCATTGCCCACCACGGAGGATAACCGGGATAAAGTAGCAACCGTCAACTCGTGATGCAGTACGCCTAAGCCGATTAAGATCAACAGCAATAACATCACCCCGGCCACGAGGACGCGGTCTGGTCGTATACGCTGAATCAGCATGGTCAGACTTAAGGCCAACAGTAAGGCCATCAGGCTACTGATCAATATAGGCAGAAAAACCAGCGCAGGATCCAGCGAACCCGCTTGTGCCCGGTAGGCAAAAATACTGACAGGCAGCAAACATAAGGCGTTGCAGTTGAGCATAAGAAACATGATCTGGGCATTACTGACCTGGTCTTCTGATGCATTCAGAGATTGCAATTCACGCATGGCGCGCAGACCAAAAGGCGTAGCCGCATTATCCAGCCCTAACAAATTGGCAGCCAAATTCATGCTCATGGCTCCGAGCGCGGGATGCCCTGCAGGTACATCAGGCATCAAACGTCGCAACACCGGACTTAAACAACGCGCTAAACCATCCACCCAACCCGCTGATTCAGCCACTTTAAATAAGCCCAACCAAAAAGCCATGACACCCGCCAGAGTCAAACCAATATGTACTGAGGTCTCAGCAGAGACCGTCAGCGCTTGCACCATGGCAGCAAAAACCTGAGTTTGACCCTGCCAGGCCGTCACACAACCGCCGAGCAGACCGAGCACGAATAAACTTAACCAAAGACGAGAAAGCATTAGAAGTTTTTCTTATAAAATTCAAGTAGTTCATCAGGCTTTTTAATAAAATACCTTAAAACGCCATTAACTCTGTCTTGCTCCAATATCCCCTGAAACAACAACGTTTCAACCCAAGGCTGCTCCTGCACGGGAACCTGCGGTCGAGTTACATATTTTTTTGTCGACAAACGCGCCCACCATAATCTGCTATCCACCCCCTACACTCCTATGGCTTAAAACATGCCCAAGAGCATAGCAGATCTATGATTATTACTGATGCACTTACCTCCACCAGCGACGGGCACTACTTGCCGATGCAGCAACAGGTGCCTCCTCCTCGACAGGTATCGCCGCAACCGGGGTTGCCGCGGGCAAGGAACGTAATCTGGCTATTTCCAGGCGACATTCCAGCATCTGATTTCGCATTTGTTCCAGAGCTGGCTTCCATGCTTCTCCCCTTGGATCTCCTTCCTGCTGACCCATCAACATTTCCTGCAACCTGGCCTCAAGATCCTGAAGCTGGGTTTGCATGGCCTGTCGCTCACGATGTAACTGGACCTGCTCCTGCCGGGTCTGCGTCATTAACCATTGATGTTCCTTCTGGTTGACACCCACTTCGCGTTGGGCCAGCTCTGCCTCCTTGAGTCGACGCAAGGCATCGACAGCGATTTTATGCCATTGTTTGACCTGTTTATCCTTCTGCGCTAACGCCTCATTATGCAAAGACTGCTGCTGCTCATGTTCCTGCAAAGCCTGCATCCATTGCTCTTCTCGCGAACGTGAACGCTTAAGTTCTTCTGCTTGTTGTTCTACCTGTTTCTGCAATTGTGCAGCCATGGAAATCGTCAGCTGCCATTGTTGCTGTAATGCTTCCTCGCGCTGCTCATGCGCTTGTAATTGGCAAAAGAGTTCAGCATTTTCATGATGCAAGCGTTCGTGCACAGCCTCTTGTTCTTGCAGGTCCTGGCGCGCCTGTTTTTCAGCTTCAAGAGCATGCTCCAGCGCCTCCCTGCCTTCATCCATACGCAAAGAAACCTGCTCACAGCGTAGCAAGCGATCTTCCATGATCAGTCCCGTAGTCTGTATTTGCTGATGCCGGGCCACCACATCTTGATAGCATGCTTGTTGCTGAATCGCTGTTTCTTGTACTTGCTGGACAGACTGTTGAACCTCGCCATTCACACGGGTAGCCAATTGAATAAGTTCTTCAGCACGCGAAAGATTCAACAATGAGCGTGCTTGCAAATTATTCTGGGCTGCACTTGCATCCTGAACCTGCTCACGCAATTCCTGCATAGATTCAAAAGCCTGTACCTGCTGCTCCTGCATCCGTTGTGAGGACTGGATGTGCATGTCGACCTGAGCAGAGCGCTGGTGAGCATCCACCAGCAACTGACTGAGCATGGCTTCACTCTGATGACTACGCTGCAAGACTGATTGAACATCTTTGACCAGAGCATCTTTCAAACTGAGGGTTGCTGTCAGTACCTGCTTGGCTTCGTCAACATCAAGGAGTGCAGCTTCCGTGCGTTCCTGCAGAGCTTCATGACGAAATAGCACCTCCTGATGTTCATGAATTTTTTGATCCATAACAGCTAGCTGCCGAGCGCTATTTGTCTGTAAATCCTGCAGGTTTTTTTGCATAAGTAACCAGTCCTGATGCTCCAGGGCATAATCACCCAGCAAGGACTGAACCTGATCAAGAGCTAACTGCTGGGCTTCCTGGCTTTTCTGGAAGATCACCTGCATGCGCGCAGCATCATCATGTTGCAATCGCCATTGCTCAACCATATCCGATGCCGTCTGACACAAGGTAAGCAACTGTTGCTGGCGCCCTGAATGCTCCTGAGCCTGAGCCTGTACCTGATGCATGACCTGTTCAAGCATAACCTGAACGCGCTCATCCAGACGTGTAGCATGCTCCATGTGTTCCTTAACGACGGTATCGTGCTGTAAAGCATGCTGAACTTCCAGCTCTTCCATACGCTGCACTAAATGGCCATGGACTTCTTGACCTTGCTTGAGCAACTCATGCACCTTGCTTGTCATGGTCGCCCAGGGCAGAACATCCCTCTCGTATTGTTGCAAATGATCAGAGAGCGTATTGACTTGCCCCTTTAAGTCCTGCACCTGTGTTTGTGTGGCGTCATCTTTCTGCTGTAGCGCAACGATCTCATGCTGCCAATGCTGGCTTGGCTGACGGTTTTCTGACTGCAGCCTCACTTCTGCCGCTAGGCGGAAGACATCACGGTAAAGTTTCTTCATGGCAGCCATATCTTCGCTCAACACATGTTGTTGCGACTGCATCACCTTGTGCTGTGCCAGTTTGCCTTCCATCCAGCCTATACGATAGGCGGGATTGCTGGCGAGCTGATGACGTACCGTTGTACTCTCAGCATCATGGACAGCAGGTTTCAGGGTAGCGATGACTGTCATGTCTTTGACTCCATAAGTAGATCTGATTGTATGGCTAGCAATAAATAAGCCAATCACCCCAAAAGACATCAACCAGACGTCAGGACATGCACGCCAATTTAATGACATCGCACAGACCCATGCCCTAGATCAGGGCATCGTGGCCACATTCAAATAGTTGATCCTATAATTCCTTATGATGAATAAGTTAAGTGGCACACTTAAAGTAATTTATGAGGAAATCTTCTATCCACATTTTCTGTGGATAAGTCTGTGGGCAAATCACCTTGAAACCGCTGAAAGCGAGCAATAGGTTAATGTTTCATTGTTTTGAATGTTTTTTGACCGATTTACTAAAGTCTTATTTTTCAAATACTTATAAATATCAAGTAGGTATTGCGTAAAAATTGAGTAGAATTTGAAGAAAAACCATGACCTTGGCTCTTGACATCAGTTGTCGTGCATAAGTCACTTTTATAGCACTGGCAGACAAAACACGACAGAATCATGACAAGCACTGACCCTAACAATGACTTGCATCTTCATGTTTTAGCTAAGAATTCATACTGTCTTGCCAGAGATTGTTCAATACGCTAAGGTATGAGCATGAACATAATAAATTTTTCTTCATGCCGTCAACTGGCCGGCATCTTAGGTCTCGTGTTGGCCACGTCACTGACACCTACGTGCTGGGCGGGCAAGGTCTATACCTTCAGAGATGCTGAAGGCAATATACTATTTACCAATATGGTCAATACTCAGGAGAAACCGCAAGGACTGGATTTCAAACGCTACCAGACTCTGGAAAAGGTCACCTACTATAAAGATAGCAACATCCACGGTTACCAAGACTGGGGAAATGACGAGTCTGCCGTACTACCGAGCTATAGCCACAACCGTAATGCTTATGATGGCATCATACATCGCTTTGCAAGCTCTGAGGGCATGGATAGCGGCTTAGTCAAAGCCGTGATACACACCGAATCAGGGTTTAATCCACGCGCAAAATCCATACCTGGTGCCTTGGGTTTAATGCAATTAATGCCCTCCACCGCGCGTCGCTACCATGTTAGTGACGCCTTTGATCCTGTACAGAATATACGCGCAGGCGTCATCCATCTGCATTATTTAATCAATCGCTTTAAAAGCCTGGAGTTGGCTCTGGCTGCCTACAATGCCGGCGAGAAAAACGTAGAAAAATACGGAGGCATACCTCCCTTTGCTGAAACTCGCGACTACGTCAAACGTGTACTTAACCGCTACCACCACCTCTATGCCCAAGGTGTGTAGGAGTTTCTTACCCGTCAATGATTGATCACATTTTTGACATCCTCCCCCGCCCTTTCCATAGACCCGCATCTTTTCAGGAACCCACGTAAGTAGCAGTCATCGGTTGATGGCAAGGAGGATGCCAAAGATCTCAGTTTTTTAAAGCTGTGTGTACATCACCGCTACCAACTTCATTGCCCACATATCCGATAAGATTTGGATTTTTGGCAACAAGTTCCCGTAATTCAGCCTCTGAATCGACCATTCTAGGAGGTGTTGCTCGTCCCGTAAAAACCATTTGTGCCCAGTATGCGCGTACTTGTGAGTCATCTTTTTTCAGAATTTTTTGATCAAAATCTTCTCGAACTGTTGACCCATCCTTAAGCTCGACAGGGATTGCCGTTGAGCCATCGGGAAAACTTCTAACTTTACCTAAAAAGATATTACGAACATCGCTCACCGAAAGAACATTATGGTTGTCAGGATTTACGATGATATAAACATCTGCCTGGGCAATATGAATTAATCCAATCATGATTAAAGCACAGAGTCTGTTCATGGTTTTTTCTCCCTTAGAACACCATATCCAATGATGCTGTTAGCAGTTTACTGCTACCTAGAAACCAGTCAGAACTTGGTGCGACCTGTCCTGGAGCTGTATAGCCTACAGAGTGGTCCATAAATAGATCATATTGCAACTTGAGGCAAACTGAGGGGCGAAAATCCCAACGTAAGGTCACAGCACGCGTGTTATCTCGTTGCGGGAACGTATGTAACCAACTATCACTTTCCCAGTATTGGGAGTACGTGTACATGGCCGTAACTTGACCATATTTATAACCAGCGCCCGCCAACAATGAAGGAGCGACATACCCCATCTGAGGTCGTCTTACAAAATTATATTCACTGCGCCAAAGTATATTGTTATAGTCAATATTAAAAGCAGCTCCCCAAACTTGCTGCAAGGTTCCCCACACCAAGTTATTGTTGACAACTCCATTGGGGTTACCACTGCTTGGGTAGGTAAAGTTCGTGATTGGAGTATCATTAAACATAGCTGTTTGTGGAATGGTATTACTGATAATGCCTTGCCCGTTATTGATAGCGACATTGGGCGTACCCTGAAAGACTTTGTTTTGCATATATACGGCACGTAGATGCACGTAATCATTACTCAAATCAATGCTGGTACCTATAATATCTTTCCACGCCGTATCGGTTACAAACCCGTTATAAACGTTGGTTAGGCCAGGAGCATTGGGATCAACGGAGTTACCTGCCCATGTGTTTGTCATCAAGGCCCAGTCACCTATAGCATTATTGTATTGAACATTGATGCCATCGTAGGAATAGACCTCCCAGCCATATAAATCAACCGGTGGGCGAACCCACGGATAGGCATAACCAACATAGTTATAATCAGAATACATGTACAACGGCAAGCGCTTCCTACCTGCCTGGATGGTCAGTGTATTGGTCAGGTTATAGGAGGTGTAAGCCCAATCCACCGTGGGCTGATAACCATCAAGTCCCCGTGCATCAATTTGTACAACTGCACTCAATTGATCGTTAACCTGAGCATTGGCCTGGATACCAACCATGCTTTCATTAGCTAAGTCCCACCCCGTGTGTTGATAAATGCCGCCATATTCATAATTTGAAATAAAGCATGGGCATTTATAACTTGGATACAAGGATGTCGGTGAGTTGACGCCATTGGGCAAAAAAGCGGGAATCTGGTAGTTGCTTGGGCCCGATCCTCCCAGCACATTCCCTGCGGTAAAATCTGCAAACCCTGAAAAAGTAATGCTGGTCGCAGAAGCATTTACCATGTAACCGCTAAGCAACGTTGTGGTTGATACTACCAGAAGCCCTTTCCTTAACCACATGATCTTAACTCCTTGTTAAAACATCCTAGTCTTCACAAGGTCTAGATGGAGTTAGATCAAAAATCATCATGCATGAAAATTAAATAATGTTAATACAGTTTTAACAAAAGTAGCCATCTCTGGCCCGCCTCACAACCATGCGTGCAGGCGAGCCGAGCGCATTACACCTTAGGCTGCTGATTGGCCAGGAAAAACCAGGTATCCAGCACGGAATCACGGTTCAAGGAGATTGAATCTATCCCTTGCTCCATCAACCACAACGCCAAATCCGGATGATCTGAGGGGCCCTGACCACAAATCCCCACATACTTGCCGGCCTTGCGACAAGCCTGTATGGCACGAGCCAACAGGAACTTCACCGCCGGATCTCGCTCATCAAACAGGTGAGAAACAATACCTGAATCACGATCCAGCCCCAAAGTAAGCTGTGTAAGATCATTGGAACCGATGGAGAACCCGTCAAAAAACTCCAGGAACTCTTCAGCCAGCAAAGCATTGGTGGGCAATTCACACATCATGATGATCTTGAGGCCATTTTCTCCACGCCGCAGACCCTTCTCCGCCAGCAGTTCAATCACACGACGCGCTTCGCCTGTCGTGCGCACAAACGGAATCATGACCTCAACGTTATTTAACCCCATCACGTCACGAACCTTTTTAAGGGCCCTGACCTCCAGATCAAAACAATCACGGAAGTTGTTGGAGATATAACGCGATGCACCGCGGAAGCCCAGCATAGGATTTTCTTCTTCCGGCTCATAAAGCTTACCGCCTACCATGTTGGCATATTCATTGGACTTAAAATCCGACATACGAACGATGACACGTTGCGGATAAAAAGCCGCTGCCAGGGTTGAAATGCCCTCTACCAGCTTTTCTACATAAAAATCGATGGGGGATGCATAACCCATCCAGCGCTCATCGACTGCCAGTTTGATATCCCTGGGCAAATGCTCGTAATTGATCAATGCCTTAGGGTGTACACCGATCATGCGGTTGATAATAAATTCAAGACGCGCCAAGCCTACGCCCTGGTTGGGAAATTGAGCAGCGGTAAATGCCGTGTCCGGGCTACCGACATTCAGCATGATCTTAAACGGTAGTTTGGGCATAGATTCAATACTGTTGCGTTGCACTTCAAAATCCAGCTCGCCTTCATAGACATAGCCGGTGTCACCTTCAGCACAGGAGACCGTTACACCCTGGCCTTCTTTGAGAATGTCAGTCGCATTGCCACAACCCACGATAGCAGGCACACCTAATTCACGCGCAATGATAGCGGCGTGACAGGTACGACCACCGCGGTTGGTAACGATCGCTGAGGCGCGTTTCATCACCGGTTCCCAATCCGGATCCGTCATGTCAGTGACTAGCACATCACCGGCGTTAACACGCTCCATGTCACGCAAACTGGTCACTACCCTGACTGTACCGGAGCCAATACGCTGACCGATGGAGCGACCTTCGCAAAGCACCTTGCTCTTTTGTTTGAGCAGATAGCGCTCCATGGTGCCTACACTCTGCCGGCTCTTCACGGTTTCAGGGCGTGCCTGCACAATATAGATACGCCCATCATCACCATCCTTGGCCCATTCGATATCCATAGGCAAACCATAGTGTTTCTCAATGATCAGTGCTTGACGTGCCAGAGCTTCAATATCTTGGTCACTGAGACAAAAACGGTGCTGGTCGGCGCGATCAACATCGACGACTTGAGTAGATTTACCTGCCAGCCCCGTGACACCGTAAATCATTTTTTGTGCCTTGCTGCCCAGATTGCGACGCAAAATAGATGGACGACCGCCTTCCAGGGTCAATTTATGCACATAAAATTCATCCGGATTGACACTACCCTGCACCACCATCTCACCCAGTCCGTAAGATGCCGTCACAAAGACCACGTCACGAAAACCGGACTCGGTATCCAAGGTAAACATAACCCCTGAGGTACCGGTTTCTGAGCGCACCATACGCTGTATGCCGGCAGATAGGGCCACCAGCTTATGATCAAAGCCCTGATGTACCCGATAAGCGATAGCGCGATCATTAAACAGGGAAGCAAAAACTTCCTTAATAGCTAATAAGACATTGTCCAAGCCACGGATATTCAAAAAAGTTTCTTGCTGCCCGGCAAACGAAGCATCCGGCAAATCCTCGGCCGTAGCGGAAGAACGTACTGCCACAGCAAGGTCAGGCTGACCTTGCGTTAATTCAGAAAAAGCAGTGGCGACGGCTTTTTCCAGGGATGAAGTCAGCGGTGTATCGATGATCCATTCGCGAATTTTACGACCGGTTTCAGCCAGCTGAACCACATCATCCACATTCAATGTGGACAGGGCATCTTCGATACGACGGTTCAATCCGCTTTGTTCCAGAAACTCTCGATAGGCATCAGCGGTAGTCGCAAATCCACCAGGAACCATGACGCCAGCACTGGTCAGATGACTGATCATCTCACCTAGGGAGGCATTCTTGCCACCAACACGCTCGACATCGTGTTTACCCAAATTCTGAAACCAAACAACGTGCTGTTCCAAGGTCGTACTCCTTATAAGCGGGTTGGCAAGATGACATCACGTGGATCGCAAGTGATGCTCCTTGAAGTAACCAGGGTCGGTTGATGCCCGGGTGATGCTATCAGTCTACTTGAAGTTCCATGATTTCGCATAAAAGGAATATCTAAACTTCAGGCACAGCCGCTCAGAGAATTTGTTATTTTCAACTTTAATAAACACTTGTAACAAATTGAAATAAAAGCATATTAAATAATATTTCTTATCAAAAATCCAGCCTGTAGCCTGTTTTCAACAATACATGCCATGAATACCAATCATTTTCGAAGTGTATAATAAGTACAAAATTATGAACCGCCCCAGGTATAGCGGAGGCTCCGATTTTTGAGAGAATGGAGCCACCATGAGAAAATCAAACAGCAAGTTTTAACCTGAACTCCGGGACCATGCTATCCGCATGGTGTATAAGGTACGCGAAGCACATCCGAATCAACATCATTGTTTACGATGAAGCAGCATCTGAACTCATGCACAACTTTCAGCTCGTCCCTTTAGAAGGAAAACGTGACATCCTGCGTTGCTGCCACGGCTTGACCCGCTTCTTCGGCAGGAGAAAACTTCCAGCGCTTCAACGTAGCCAGCACCAGCTGATTGAGCGCAGGATCCGAAGAAGCCTGCGTCAACTCTACCGTAAAGCTGCCATCAGGGCGCACATGGAATCGCGCCGTCACGTTCATGCCTGCTACCTCATCCGCCATATCATCAGGAATGTCCGGACTGGGTTGGGTCAAGGCCTGTACACCATGTGTATTGACCCCAGAGGCCTGAGGGATAGTTTTGCTCGGAGGAGGCACAGGGGCAGGTGGAGGTGGTGGCGGCAAAGCTACTGACTTGGTTGTCATGGGCGCAGGAGCTACCACCTGTTGCACCGGCGGAGCTACCTGTACCGGCGGAGCCACTGCCCGATGCGGAACCACCACCGGTGCTGGTGTGGGTGCGGCATGGGCGACCGGCGGTGGCGTTACGGGCAATTCAATCAGGCGCTCTTCGATGGCGGGAGGACGCCTATTCTCAACCTCTGGCCTCGTCAGTGAGTAGCCCAACGTCCATAAAAATAACAACCAGAACAGCAACGCCCAAGGCAGAGCCCACCAAAAGCCCTGATCGTGGGTCCAACCCCTCTTAACCTCCATGTTTCACCGCAATCAAGAAATGCTGAGCTCCCGCCGTACGGGCCTGCAACATGGCACTGACCACCAAGCCCTGAGGAGCATCATTATCCGCCGAGACGATAAGATCACCGTCACGGCCCATCAATGGGCGCAAGGTTGCTGCCAGGGTATCCAGGGTAACGGGGGTTTTATTGATAAAAACATGACGATCACGGGTTAAGGTTAGGGTGACAGGTTGACGTGATGTCAGTTGCTCAGCCTGACCCTGCGGCAAATTGACCGATAATGCATTGAGGTTCTGCATGGATAACGATGCCAGCATGAACGTCGCGAGCAAAAAAAACATCACATCGATCATGGGGATGATTTCTATGCGTCCCTTGCGAAACTCTCGCGACTTGCGTAATTTCATGCCGCACCTTGCTGATCTAAACGCACGTGATCGATGATGCGAGTACCCAAGCGCTGCATTTCATCCAGAGTATGCGCCTGCATACGTGAGAAAAAATTAAAACCGAACAGGGCAACCAAAGCGATCAGAAGACCGACGGCCGTCGCAATCAAAGCCTGGGCCACGCCGCCGGTTACCCCGATGGGATTAACCAGCCCGCTGCCACCTATCATTTGAAAGGAATGCATCATCCCCAGAATAGTGCCTAGTAATCCCAGCAACGGCGCTGCCGTCACGATAGTTTCCAGCACCCAGAGGCGGCGTCCCATCATATACTCTATAACCTGCGCTTCGTCAGCTGCACGCGACTCCACCCACCAGCTTGGATGTTCACGATTTTCCATGATCACCGTAAAAAAACGGCGATAATTATGATCCTCAGGCAAGCTCTGCAGTTGTAGCTCCAGATCTTTCCAGGCGAAACCGTAGGTTTCAACCAAGGTCAGCAATGCCTGCGGCAAGCGGGTGTAGCGCGCATATAACAACGCTTTTTCCAGCATGACCGCCAAAGCCAGCACAGCGAGCAAGGACAGCGGCACCATGATGATACCCGCCAGTTTAAGAGCAACGCCTATTTCCTGAAATTGCATATTCAGAGTT